>NZ_JBFUBK010000048.1:0-42761 GCF_056405815.1 Pseudomonas sp. P1_F1_2
CCAGTCAACAGTCATGCTGGCTGACATACCGCTATCGCGAGCAAGCTCGGCTCCTACAGGGATTTGAGGTGTCTGCTAGGCGGGGTAACCGGTGATTTTGCGGATGCTTTGGTACAACGGCTTGAGCTGCCGATACATGCGTAGATAAACCTCTTTGTACAGTCGCTCATAAATCTGCTGCGCCTCGGGTTGCGGCATGAACACCGCACCGACCCGCGTCATGGCCGCCATCGCCGTGGGAAAGTCCGCGTACAGACCCAGCCCCACCGCGCAGCAAATCGCCGCGCCCAGACCGGACGCTTCATAGACATGCGGACGCTCGGCCGGCAGGCCGAAAATGTCGGCCGTGAGCTGCATCGCCGCATCACTCTGGGAGCCACCACCGGCGACACGCAAACGCGTGACGGAGACTTTCGAGCGCTTCTCGATTTTCTCCAGGCCCTGACGCAAGGCATACGCCAGGCCTTCGAGGATCGCCCGATAGATATGCGCGCGGGTATGCACATCACCGAAGCCGATCATCGCGCCCTTGGCCTCCACACCCGGTTCGCGGATGCCGGGCGACCAGTAGGGTTGCAACATCAGCCCCATGGAGCCCGGCGGCACCGCATTGACCAGCGCATCGAAGAGTTGCTCGGGCTCGATGCCCTGCGCCTTGGCCTGCTGCATTTCCCGCAGGCCGAACTCGTTCTTGAACCAGCTGACCATCCAGTAGCCGCGATAGATCATCACTTCGCAGTTGTATTGATCCGGCAGCGCAGACGGGTAAGGCGGAATCAACGGGACGATTTCCAGGTAGCGCGACCGGGTGCTGGTGATCGTCGCCGTGGTGCCGTAGGACAGGCACACCGTACTCGCGTCGACGACGCCGGAACCCACCACTTCACAGGCCTTGTCGGCACCCGCGGCGATCAGCGGCAACCCTTCGGGAATACCGGTGTGGCGGCTGGCTTCAGCGGTGATGAAACCCAGGGTTTCGCCGGGCTTGTGCAGGCTCGGCAATTGCTCGGGGCGCACCGCCAATGCCTGCCATTTCCAGTCGCTGGGCGCGGCCCATTTCAGACGTTTGAAATCGAACGGCAAGTAGCCGACGCAACAGCCCACGGAATCGACAAAGCGCCCGCACAGGCGATGGGTGAGAAACCCCGAGAGCAGCAAAAACTTGTCGGTCGCCGCCCACACTTCAGGCTGGTGCTTCGCGATCCAGTTAGCCTCCGCCTGGGCTCGAAAATAATCCACGGTGGCTTGCGCGCCGACCAGTTTGAACAGCCAGCCCCACGGTCCCTTGATGCCGCCTTCGACTTCAGCCTGGCGCTGATCGAGCCACAGGATCGCCGGGCGCAGCGGCTTGCCGTGGGCATCGACGTTGATCAAAGTACCGCGCTGGGTGGTCAGGGAAACGCCGGCAATCTGCGACCGATCGATACCGGTTTGCTGCCACACCTGCTGGCAGGCCTCCCCCAGTTTCGCCCAGTAATACTCCGGGTCCTGCTCGGCCCAACCGGGTTGGGTCGAGTAATAGGCCTGCAACTCGACCTTGCCTTTGCCCAGCAAATTGCCCTGCAGGTCGAAGAGCAGCGCGCGCACGCTTTGGGTGCCATTGTCGATGGCCAGCAGGTAACGCTTGTTCGGGTGGTTATCCATGGAGCTCTCTTCAATGGGCATGGGTCGCGCACATTCCTGAATTTCTCATAATCCGAAGCACCCGTAGCCCTGTAGCAGCTGTCGAGCGAAGCGAGGCTGCGTCCGAGGACAGCGTTCTCGCAATCCCTGCCCCGGTGGTTTATCTGAAACATCGGGGTGAGGGTTTTACGACGGCTTCGCCGCCGAACGCTGCCTCGCTGCGCTCGACAGCTGCTACAGGGCTGCAGGGTCGCAGGGCAAACCGTGATGACGTTGCCACAACGCCTGGTAGCGCTGCTGCTCCTGCTGCCAACGCTCGTCGTCCCAGCCCAGTCGTGGTTGGCAGAGTTGGCGAATAGCAGTGAAATAATCCTCGCCACCGCGCGTCAGCAACAGGCCCAGACGGGTTCGGCGCAGCAGCAGGTCATCCAGGTGCAGGACCATTTCCGACTCGCAGGCAAAGGCCAGTTCCGCCCACAACGTATCCGTGGCGCCGACCGTGTCATGACCTAATTCTGCGAGCAGCTCCGCCAGCCTCGGCAGATCACGGCCATGCCGCCCCGCCAGACGCCGCCACTGGCTGCCACTGAGCCCCGGGATCGCCAGCGGCGGTACGGCGGCAAACACCGGCCCGGCGTCATCATCGAAGGGACGTTCGAGCATGTTCGCGCAGGCCTTGAGCACTTCGATGGCCTGCGGGCGAAAGGTGGTCAACTTGCCGCCAGCCAGGGTCACGCAGCCAGGCTCCTGCCACAGCACATGCTCGCGGGTTTCATTCGACGGTTTGCCTTGATGTTCACCCGCCGCACCGCCCACCACCGGGCGCACCCCGGACCAGGTCGACAGCACGTCGTCAGCGACTACCTCTGCGTGGGGAAATTGTTGAGTACAGGCCGCCAGCAAATAGTCGAGTTCCTCGCGGCTGATGCTCGCGCTCTGGTCCAGGTCTTCGTGATGATCGAGGTCCGTGGTGCCGACCACCGTGGCGCCCTCCCAAGGAAAAACGAACACCGGTCGACGGTCGCGCTCGTGCAAGAAGGTGAAAGCCTGCGCCACGGGCAGACGCCAGCCCGGTAGCAACAAGTGACTGCCCCGCAACGGGCGCAACTGACGAGGGGCATCGGGCAGGCGCAAGCGCTCGGCCCAGGCGCCAGTGGCCACGGCCAGCACACCACAACGTAAGGTCAGCAATCCGTCACCCTCGCAGTCCTTGACCCGGACCCCGCAAACGCGCCCCTCTTCACGCAGCAATTGCTCCACGCGCACGCCGTTGAGTACCACGGCGCCGTCGCCTCGCGCCTCGCCTAAAACGCGCATCACCAGACGCGCATCATCGGTCAGCGCATCGACAAAACAGGTGCCGCCCAGCAAGTCATTTTCCTTCACGCCCGGCGCCAGATAATGCAGTTGTTGCGCGTCATGGAAGCGATGGCTGCGCCGCCCGGCCAACGCGTCATAGATGGACAACAAACCACCCAGCACCCGTGGGCCGGGAAAGCCGCCACGGTAATGCGGCATCATGAAACTCATCGGTTCCACCAGCCCCGGCGCTTCGTCGAGCAGGCGCTGGCGTTCGCGCACCGAATCGCGGGTCAGGCGCCATTGGCCCTTGGCGATGTAACGCAAACCGCCATGGACCATTTTCGAGGATCGGCTGGAGGTGCCCCAGGCGAAATCGCGCTGTTCCAGCAGCAGGCAGCGCCAGCCACGGCGCGCTGCCTCGCGCAGGATACCGGCGCCGCTGATGCCGCCGCCGATCACGATCAGGTCCCAGGTTTCATCCGCCAGCGTCGGCAATACGTGCTGTCGCCACGCGGCGTTCCAGTCCAGGCTCATGGCCGTCACTCCTGCAACAGCGTGCCAGGGTTGAGGCGCCCGGCCGGATCAAAATGTCGGCTCAGCGCCTGCAAGGTGTCCATCGCCAGCGCGCCCTTCTCGCGCAGCAGGTACGGCGCGTGGTCCTTGCCCACGCCATGCTGGTGACTGATGGTGCCGTGGTTGTCGACGATGGTCTGGCTGGCCGCGTGCTTGAGCGCCTGCCAGCGCGCCAGGGTGGCGGGATAGTCCGCCGCCGGGCGAAACACATAGGTGGTGTAGATGCTCGACCCTTCGCCGTAGACATGCGACAGGTGAGTGAACACGTGCACCCGCTCGCCCTCAGCCGCCAAGGCGTCGCGCAGGCTGTTTTCGATCAGGGTGAGCAGGTTGTCGACATTGCTCCAGTCGGTAGCGGTTTCCAGGGTGTCGACCACGTAACCGGCGTTCCACAAGTTCTCGCGCAGGTAGGGAAAACGGAAGCGGTTCTGCGCCCACTTCTTGCCGAGCAAGGTGCCGGTAAACACCCCGCCAAAAGCCTTTAGGTGCTGACGGGCCTGGCTCAGGGACAGCGCATTTTGCTTGCGATTACCGGTCACGCCGAAGGTCAACAGGCATTTGCCCGCACCGGCGCCGCGCAGGTTCAGGTACTTTTCCAGCCAGGCAATCTGCTGCGGGTGACCGGCCAGCGCCAGTTGGGTTTCGGTTTCCACCGCGTTGGACAGGCGCAGCATCGACAGCGGTACGCGCGCCTGGGCCAACTGGCGGATGGCTTGCAGCGCCTGGGTCCAATCGGGCAGAAAGACCCCGTAGAAACGCTCATCGGCCGGCAGGGCGCTGACCCGAACCTTGACCTCGGAAATAATCCCGAAACGGCCCTCGCAACCCAACACCACTTCGCGCAGATCGGGCCCGGCGGCCGAGGCCGGGAACGTTGGAATATCTAAAGGTCCGGCGAAGGTTTCCAGAGTGCCGCCAGCGAACAGTTGCTCGATTCGCCCGTAGCGCAGCGACTGCTGGCCACTGGAGCGACTGGCGACCCAACCACCCAGGGTCGACAGCTCCCACGACTGCGGAAAATGCCCCAGCGTGTAACCCCGGGCGCGCAACTGACTTTCCACCTGTGGCCCGCTGGCGCCGGGGCCGAAGGTGGCCAGCAGGCTCTGTTCGTCGAGGTCCAGCAGGCGATTCATGCGGGCCAGGGACACCGTCACCACTGGCCGCGCGGAACTTGGCGGGTTGATGTGCCCGGCCACCGAAGTGCCGCCGCCATATGGAATCAGGCACAAGTCCTGTTCATGAGCGAGCACCAGCAATTGGCGAATCTGCTCGGCCGTCTCGGGAAAGGCCACGGCATCGGGATAATTCCCCAGCGCGCCTTCACGCAACGCCAGCCAGTCAGGCAGGCTCTGACCCCGGGCATGCAGCAAACGATCCTGCACACCCACGCTGTACAAGGCGTGTTCCTGCAGCCGCGATGCCGGCACACGGGCCAATGCCGTCTCAAGCGTGGCATCGGGCAGCGCTCGACCGTCACCCAACCGTTGCGCGAGAAAACTCGCGCCCTGGGCCGGCAGTTCGACCACCGTGGTTGCATCTCCCCAGCCGTTCCAGCGTCGCATGCGTGTGTCCTTTTGCGGTTCTGATCAGTGAAATTTCAGGCCCCCATACTAATCAGCGGCCCGAAAGTGTCACGGTCGCATCCGGCCAGTTCGAGTAGCCAATTGAGTCAAACGTCGCGCAGGTGTCAGCCATTTACTTTAGCCGTGGTTTCAAATTACCTTTCACGGGCATTCATCCGCGCATGCGGGCCTTGATCAAAGGAAGACGATCATGCAATCCCTGGGCTTCACTTCAGTTCCGCCGCTGCTCAAATACCTGCGTCATGCCGAACAACTGGGCGTGGCCATCGAGCCTGCGTTGGCGGCGGCCGGGTTGCAGGCGCAGCAGTTGAGCGATAACAGCCTGCGGCTGCCGGGTGAAGCCCATGAACGGTTACTCGATTATTTCTGCGAACACTCGGGCGATCCGTTGTTCGGTCTCAATGCCGCGCGTTTTGTATTGCCCAACTCCTGGAGTGTGCTGGGTTACATCACCATGAACTGCGCGACCCTGGGCGATGCCATGAGCCGCATCATGCCCTTCGAGAAGCTGGTGGGCGACATGGGCGTCAGCCGCGCCGAGGTGCAAGGCAGCGAGGTGCACCTGATCTGGGCCTGCCGCCATCAACGCCCGCGCATTCGCCGGCACCTGGTGGAAAACGTGCTCGGTTCCTGGCTGCAATACGCACGCTGGATCGCTGATACACAGATGTCGCCAGCCGCCGTCTGGCTGGAACATCCACGCCCGGCCGACACGACGCTGGCGCAGTACGAGCAGTTTTTCGACTGCCCGGTCCTGTTCGACCAGCCTTATTCGGCGCTGATTGTGCCGTTGCCGTATTTGCAGTTGCCCTTGCGTCAGGCCGATGCGCAATTGCTGCGCACCCTGGAAGAACACGCGATGGGATTGATGGCCACGCTGGAGGACGCGTCGCTGGAACAGCGGGTCAAAAGCATCCTGCGCCAGTTGCTCAAGGAGGGCCTGCCACGCAAGGAACAGGTGGCCGAACATCTCGCCGTATCCGTGCGCACGCTGCAGCGCCAACTGCATCAGGCCGGCACGTCGTACCAGCAGATCCTCGATGACCTGCGCCAGGAGTTGGCCGAGCATTACCTGCTTAACAGCACCTTGCCGATCCAGGACATCGCCCAGTACCTGGGCTTCACCGAACCGCGCTCGTTTCACCGCACGTTCAAAAGCCGGCGCGGGATGCCGCCCGGTGAGTTTCGCCAGACTCATCGGGGGTGACTGCGCTGGCCTCTTCGCGAGCAAGCTCGCTCCACAGTGGATCTTCATTGACCACCAATTTTGTGAACCACACAAAATCCCTGTGGGAGCGAGCTTGCTCGCGAAGGCGTCAGTCGCAACAACGCAATAAACACCTTTCAGTGCGGGTGTTTAAAGACACTCAGCGTTACGTGACAACGCCCACAGATCCTTGCGCCGCTGCCTACGACTGCGCCAGAATCCGCCGGCTTGTGCGCTTGCGGGCTGCTCGGTAACTTGGATCGCGTCACTGATTCCCAGTGATCGGGTTTAGCAGCCCGGCGATGTTCGCTCCTGGTTGCACAAGTATCATCCAGTCAGGCATTTGCCTACGCTTGATGGTGGCTGTGCGCATGGCACCTTCGGGTGCGCCGGGTTGGGAGCTACCGGTCTGCTAACTTGCGCATAGCCGCCACCCATTCGTTTAGCAGCGAAATGGATGCGGCCTTACAAGGTACGCTCCCATGTTCAAAGTTACGCCAAACCCACCGGACACCGATCCGGCATCTCCCTACGAAACCCCTGAATCAAAGAAATTCCACGAAGCCGCCGAGCGCGCCCTCAACCACTATCTCGGTCCTCCTCCGGCCGCCCAGATCATGGCAACGCCCTACCAACCCAACCGCCTCTACATGGCCAACCCGGCGTCCGGCACCGAACCCTTGCTGGCCGACGCCAGCGAAACCCTGGGCTCAGCCACCGTCATGCTCAACGACTTCGCCGCCCTGCTCCAGGGCTCGCACCGCAAAACCGTGCAAGGTATCGCCCAAGTGGTCATGGTGGCGGAAATGGCGGTCAATCAAGTGCTGGATACATTAGTGCCCACGGAGTGATCAGTGCGGTGGCGAGGACGCTTGCCACATAGGCCTCTGATCCCTGAACGAAAAAGCCCGCTGCCAAACCGCAATGGTTGGGCAGCGGGCTTCTTTGTGCGGCTTACAACTGTCAGCTCAGAGGCTGATCGCGTTGGTGAACACCAACCGATTGCCGAACGGATCGGCGATGGTCATGTCCTGGCTGCCCCACGGCATGGCCTGAATCTGTGGATGCGAAAACGCGTATTCCTTGGCAATCAATTGCTGCTGGAAGGCTTCCAGTTCACTGGTCTCGATGCGCAGCGCCGAACCCGGCGTGGCGTCGCCATGGTGTTCGGACAAGTGCAGCACGCATTCGCCACGAGACACCTGCAAGTACAACGGGAAGTTCGCTTCGAAACGGTGCTGCCAGTCGACTTTGAAACCCAGGAAGTCGACGTAAAACTCCAACGCCTTCGCTTCATCGAAAATCCGCAGGATCGGGGTGGTTTTACCGAAGCTCATGCAGTTACTCCCTGACTGAAATGACGCCCAGTGTAGCTAGGCCGATTGTCAGCGCTTCGGCTTGGTAGCGGCTTTCTTTAGTTGCAATGTGCCACCAGTGTGACAGACCACTAAAAATGCTCACACAAACCCATCACGCAAATCCCCTTGCCGCGCCAGGAACCGCCCTTCCCTTTTGCCGTTCGCCTGCCCTTCGCTGTAACTCAATACACCGTTGACCCACACGCCATCGATGCCTTCCGCCGCCCGTTGCGGGTCATTGAAATCCGCCACGTCGCGAATGGTCACAGGGTTGAACAACACCAGATCCGCCCAGTTGCCTTCACGAATCTCGCCACGCTCTTTCAAGCCAAACCGCGCCGCCGACAGCCCGGTCATTTTGTGTACCGCCGTGTGCAACGGAAACAACCCGACATCGCGACTGAAATGCCCGAGTACCCGTGGAAATGCACCCCACAATCGCGGATGCGGGAACGGGTCTTCGGGCAGCCCGTCGGAGCCGACCATCGACAGCGGGTGCGCGAGGATTCTGCGGACATCCGCTTCGTCCATTCCGTAGTACACCGCACCCGCCGGTTGCAGTTGGCGGGCGGCGTCGAGTAACGACAGGTTCCACTCGGCGGCGATGTCCATCAGGTCGCGGCCGCCCATTTCCGGGTGCGGTGTCGACCAGGTGATGGTGATGCGGTGCGCATCGGTGACTTGCTTCAAATCCAGCGTCGAAGAACTGGCCGCGTAGGGATAGCAGTCGCAGCCCACCGGGTGGGTTTTCGCCGCGTGTTCAAGGGACGCCAGCAATTGCGGGCTGCGCCCCCAGTTACCGGCGCCCGCGCATTTGAGGTGGGAAATGATCACCGGGGATTTCGAATGACGACCAATCTGGAAAGCCTCGTCCATGGCCTCCAGCACCGGTTCGAATTCGCTGCGCAAATGGGTGGTGTACACCGCACCGAACGCCGTCAGCTCTTCGGTCAGTTGCTTCACTTCATCGGTGGACGCCGAGAACGCGCTGGCGTACGCCAGGCCTGTGGATAACCCCAACGCGCCGGCCTCAAGGCTCTCGCGCAGTTGCTCGCGCATTGCGCTGATTTCATCCGCCGTGGCCGTGCGGAACAAGTCGTCGAGGTGGTTGCTGCGCAACGCGGTGTGCCCGACCAGCGCTGCAACGTTCAACGTGGTGTTCGCCGCTTCGACTGCCGCGCGGTAGTCGCTGAACGTCGGATAAACAAAGGCTGCGGCGGTGCCGAGCAGGTTCATCGGGTCCGGCGGATTGCCCTTCAAACTTACTGGCGAAGCGCTGATCCCGCAGTTGCCGACGATCACCGTGGTCACACCCTGGCTGAGCTTGGGCAGCATCTGCGGTTGGCGAATGACCACGGTGTCGTCATGGGTGTGCACATCGATAAAACCCGGCGCCAGCACGCGGCCGGCGGCGTCGATTTCTTCGGTGGCCGTGGCATCGTGCAAATCGCCGATGCGCTCGATGCGCCCGTCCAGGATCGCCACATCGGCGGGGTAGCCAGGACGATTGCTGCCGTCGATGACCAGGGCGTTGCGAATCAGCGTGTCGTACATCATGTCAGTCTCCCAGCGGCAAGTGATCGTCGCCGCCGCGGTAATCGTCCAGGGCGAGTTTGATTCGCCGCAGACGCTCTTGATTGTCTTCAGGGTTAGCCAGCGCCAGCTCGGTGGCCAGCACGTCGATCGCCAGCAGCATGCCGTAGCGTGCCGCGGTCGGTTTGTAGATAAAGGACGTCTCGGCGCTTTGCAGCGGCAGCAGCACATCGGCCAGTTGCGCCAGCGCCGAGTCGGCCCGGGTGATCGCCAGAATTCGCGCGCCGTAGCTGCGCGCCAGTTCAACGGCTTGAAGCAGCTCGGGGGTAATGCCGGTCAGCGAGCAGACGATGACCGCGTGCTCGGCGCCAAGGCTGGCGGCGGTGACGCGCATCATCACCGGGTCGTGGCACACGGCAATCGGATAACCGAGCCGCACCAGCCGCACTTGCAGCTCATCACTGCACAAGGTCGAGCAGCCGCCCATGCCGAATGCATGAATCATGCGCGCCTTGCCCAGCAGCTTCACCGCATCGGTGAAGCGAGTCTCGTCGAACGCCGACAGATGCTGGTGCAAGGTCGACTCGATATCACCGACGATCTGCCGGTAAAACGCCGACTGGTCCGGCGTGCCGGCCGGGTCGAGAAAACGGCTGCCGACGCCACTGGCCTGGGCCAGTTGCAGGCGCAAATCGCGCAAATCCCGGCACCCTACCGTACGGGCGAAACGCGACAGGGTGGCCGTGCTGACTTCCGCTCTCAGCGCCAGCTCATCAAGGCTGGCGGACGAGGCAAAGCCTACGTCGTCGAGCATCAGACGAGCGATGCGTCCTTCACCGGCACTGAAGGAATCCTGGCGGGCGCGGATCTGGTAGAGGATGTCCATGGCAGGCGGCTCCGGTTAAATCAGGTAGGAAAGGCCCACGGTCAGACCGAACGCGACCACCGAAATAATAGTCTCCAGCACGGTCCAGGTCTTGAAGGTCTGGGCGACGCTCATGTTGAAGTATTCCTTGATCAACCAGAAGCCACCGTCGTTGACGTGGGAAAAGATCACCGACCCGGCGCCGGTCGCCAGCACCAGCAATTCTGGATGCGGATAGCCGAGCCCAATGGCCACCGGCGCGACAATCCCCGAAGCGGTGGTCATCGCCACCGTCGCAGAACCGGTGGCGATGCGCATCAACGCGGCGAACAACCAGCCCATGATCAGCGGCGACAGGTGAAATTCGTGGGCCAGGCTGACGATCTGGTCGGTGACGCCGGCGTCCACCAGAATCCGGTTGAGGCCGCCACCGGCGCCCACCAGCAAGGTGATGCTGGCGGTCGGGGCCAGGCATTCGTTGGTGAATTTAAGGATCGATTCGCGGCTAAATCCCTGGGCGATGCCGAGGGTCCAGAAGCTCAGCAGCGTGGCCAGCAGCAAGGCGATCACCGAGTTGCCGATGAACAACAAAAACTGGTTGAGGCCGCTGCCTGGCGTGGAGATCAGGTTGGCCCAGCCACCAATCAGCATCAGCACCACCGGCAACAGAATGGTCGCCATGGTGATGCCGAAGCCCGGCAGGCTGTCGCGCGGTTCGCGCTCGAGGAACTGGCGTTCCAGCGGGTTTTCCGCCGGCAACTGAATGCGCGGCACGATGAACTTGGCGTACAGCGGACCGGCGATGATCGCCGTCGGAATGCCGATCAGAATCGCGTACATCAACGTCTGCCCGACCGACGCCCCATACACCTGCACCGCGAGCATCGCCGCCGGGTGCGGTGGCACCAGCGCATGCACCACCGAGAGCCCGGCGACCATCGGCAAACCGACCATCAGAATCGACACGCCCACACGCCGCGCCACGGTAAAAGCGATCGGCACCAGCAACACAAAACCGACCTCGAAGAACAGCGGCAGCCCGACCAGGAATGCAATGCAGACCATCGCCCAGTGCGCGTTCTTCTCGCCGAAGCGGTCGATCAAGGTCCGCGCCACCTGCTCGGCGCCGCCGGACTCGGCCATCATCTTGCCGAGCATCGTCCCCAGCGCCACCACCAGCGCAATGTGCCCCAGGGTTTTGCCGACCCCGGCCTCGTACGCGCCCACCACGCCGGACGCCGGCATCCCGGCCAGCAAGGCCAGGCCGATGGACACCAGGGTGATGACGATAAAGGGATTGAGCCGGTAACGGGCGATCAGAACGATCAGTGCAATGATGGCGATGGCGGCATACACCAGCAGCCAATAGCCGAAGGACAGGGTCATGCGGTACTCCTCGAAAGGGTCACGTCGAATGGATTGTGAAACTCTTAAAACATTTCGAGAGGTGATTTTCAAACGAGGTGAAAGTAATTTTCGCGAAGGGGTAAGGGTTGTCGTTGAGAGATATGCGCGGTCGAGGATTATGAAAATCGGGCAGGCGGATTTTCATCCCTTCACGCTGATCGTTCCTACGCTCCGCGTGGGAATGCAGCCAGGGACGCTCTGCGTCCCAAAGTGGACGCGGAGCGTCCGGTGAGGCATTCCCACGCAGAGCGTGGGAACGATCTCGACTGCCGTGGCTGGACGTCAGTCGTGACTCACGCGGGCGCGTTTCAGCAGTTTTTTGCAACGCTCCGACACGTGCAGCACGCGCAGGTGCTTGCCGGCCTTGGTGTAGCGTTCGCGCAGCGTATCCAGCGCGGAGATGGCCGAGTAATCAACGAAGCTCAAATGACGGCAATCGAGCGTGACCTGGGCAGGATCATTGGCCGGATCGAATTGATTGAGGAAAGGGGTCGTCGAGGCAAAGAACAGCGTGCCATGCACCCGGTAGAGTTTGCTGCCGTCGTTCTCCAGATGACTGTCGGCGTACAGCTGCCGAGCCTGCTGCCAGGCAAAGTTGAGCGCCGCGATGATGATCCCGCACATCACGGCGGTGGCCAGATCGGTGAACACGGTGATGACCGTCACCGCGATGATCACCAGCACGTCGTTCAACGGCACTTTGTTCACCACCCGCAGCGAGGCCCAGGCGAACGTCTGCTGGGACACCACAAACATCACCCCGACCAGCGCCGCCAGCGGGATACGCTCGATCAGCGGCGAAAGAAACAGGATGAACAGCAGAATCAGAACCCCGGCCACCACGCCCGACAGCCGGCCGCGCCCACCGGAGCTGAGGTTGATCACGGTCTGGCCGATCATCGCGCAGCCACCCATGCCACCGAACACGCCCGAGACCATGTTGGCCGCGCCCAGCGCCACGCACTCGCGATCCGGGAAGCCACGGCTCTCGGTGATTTCGTCGGTCAGGTTCAGGGTCAGCAGGGTTTCCAGCAGGCCGACCAGCGCCATCAATATCGCGTAGGGGGCGATGATGCGCAGGGTTTCCAGGCTCCAGGGAATGTCTGGCAGCGCAAAGGTCGGCAGGCCACCGGCGATGTGCGCCATGTCACCCAGCGTGCGGGTCGGCAAGCCCAGCAGATACACCGCCAGGCCCACGCTCAGAATCGCCACCAGTGCCGGCGGCACGGCACGCGTGAGGCGCGGCAGCAGATAAACAATGGCCATCGTCACGGCCACCAGCCCCGTCATCAAGGACAGCGGCGTGCCGCTGAGCCAGGTCTCTCCGCTTTTGAAATGCTCCAGCTGCGCCAGGGCAATGATGATCGCCAGGCCGTTGACGAAACCGAGCATCACCGGGTGCGGGACCATGCGCACCAGTTTGCCCAACTTCAGCAGCCCGAACGCCAACATGATCAACCCACCCAGCAGCACCGTGGCCAGCAAATACTGCACGCCGTGTTGCACCACCAGTGCCACGATCACCACGGCCATCGATCCGGCAGCCCCCGAGACCATCCCCGGCCGCCCGCCGAACAGCGCGGTCAGGGTGCAAATGATGAACGCCCCGTAAAGCCCCATCAGCGGGTTGAGATGCGCGACCAGCGCGAAGGCGATGCACTCGGGGAGCAAGGCAAAAGACGTGGTGAGCCCGGCCAGGACATCGGCGCGTAGACGTTTGGGTTTCATCGGAGGGGACCGCACTTGGGAATGACAAAAATTAGTGTGCGGATGTTACGGAATCGAGGCCGGCCCGGCCAGTTGTCGCATTGCTGAAAATGTCATCGCGGGCAAGCCATGCTCCTACAGGTCTGGTGTCGTTCGCCAATGACGTGAACGGCTCAGTACCCTGTAGGAGCATGGCTTGCCCGCGATGAACGATGACGCGGTTTAAGGCGAACTCACACCATCTCGTCACGAATCCAGTCAATCACCGACGTCCGCTGCGGCACCCAGCCCAGCAGTTCACGCGCCTTTTGACCACGCACCCGGCTGTTGGAACCCAAACCGTAGTTGGCCATCTCATACCCCCACTCGGCTTCGGCATCTTTGAGCGGCCAGTCTTGCGCCGCCCCCAACTTCAGCGCCCCGGCCATCGCGGTGGTCATGTCGATGAACGACGCTTCACCGCTTTCAACGAAGTAGAACGTGCCCGGTACGTTCTTGGTCAACGCCAACAGATACAGGGACACCACGTCTTCGATGTGCACGTTGGACCAGATGTTCTGCCCCGGGCCGACATGCCGGACCACGCCACTTTTGCGCGCCTGTTTGAGCAAGCGCGGCAGTTGCACGCTGTCGCGACTGACACCCAGGCTGTGGCCGTAGATCAGGGTGTTGCAGATCACGGCCGAGTTCACGCCGTCGTTCGCCGCGGCGAGGATCAGGTTGTCGATGGCCACGCGGGCAGCCTTGTCGGCAGTCGGTTCCGGCAAGTTGTCTTCGAAGTAGATGACGTCACTTGATTTGCCGCCCGACGCATCGCCGACGATGCTCGAACCGCTGGTGTGCAGGAACACTTTGTTGGAGCCACGCAGGGCGTTGAGCAACGCCTCGACGGCGCCACGATGGTCGCTGCTGGCGGCGTTGATAACGGCGTCGGCAGTGCGAGCCTGTTCGGCGAGCAGGGCGTTGTCGTCGAGCGTGCCGATCACTGGGGTGATGCCCAAGGCGCTCAGTTCATTGGCTTGTTCAGCGCTGCGCACCAGGCCGGTGACGGTGTGGCCGGCACGGATCAGACCGGTGGCGATGGAACCGCCGATAAAACCGGCAGCACCGGTAACGAATACGTTCATGGAGAAACTCCCTGCGTGGATAAGTGATGCAACGAGTATCCAGCAGGGATCACTGACGAATAATCCCCTCTGACCCAATTCACTCTTGCGTAGGAATCACGAATCAGCCCTTGAAATCCGAGTTCGCGTACTCCGCCAATTTGCTTTGGATAAAGTCCAGGAAACACTGAATCCGCAAGGCCAGTTGCGAGTTGCGGTAGTACACCGCGTTGATCGGCTGGCGATAGCCGCTGTTGAATTCGGCCAGCAGCACTTTCAAACGCCCGGCACGAATGTCTTCGATGGTCATGTAGTGCGACAGGCTGGCGATGCCCTGGCCTTCCAGCGCCAGGTGGCGAATGGTCTCGCCGCTGGAAGCGCTGATCGACGCCTGTATCGGCCAGCGATCGCCATGCACATAACGCAGCGGCCACTGATTGAGGCCTTCATTCTGGGTAAACCCCAGTAGCGTGTGCTCACTCAAATCCGCAACTGCCTGCGGCGTACCGTGCTGCTCCAGGTACGCCGGGCTGGCGACGATATGCAACGGGCTGCACCCCAGGGAACGGGCATGCAACGTGGAGTCGGTCAGGGTGCCGATGCGGATGGCGATGTCGGTGCTTTGTTCCAGCAGATCGATGATCAGGTCATTGCTGTTGAGTTCCAGCTGAATGTCCGGGTAGAGCCGGCGGAATTCGTCGATGTACGGCACGATGGCGTGCAGCATGAACGGTGAGGCGGCATTGATCCGCAGCCGCCCGGACGGGGTTTGCTGGCGTGAGTTGAGGCGTTCTTCAAGCTCGTCCATCTGATCGAGAATCCGCTTGGCGTGCTCGAAGAAGTACTTGCCCTCCTCGGTCAGGTCCATGCGCCGCGTGGTGCGATTGATCAACGTGGTATCGAGCTTGGCCTCCAGCCGTGACAACGTGCGACTGACCGCCGAGGGCGTTTGCCCGACCTGTTCAGCCGCAGCGGAGATAGACCCGCACTCAATCACGCAGACAAAAATCTGCAACTCATCGGATCTGGCTTTCACGGATGCCCCTCATTCAAAACTGGCTTGATAGTAGCTGGATGCGGGGCAAAAGGAACCTTACGCCGGCAGGCCGAACACCTCGGTCAAATGCTGCTCATAGCGCGCCACATCGGCTTCGATGTTCGGGCGTTTCATCACGTCGACGCTCAGGAAAGTCGGCAGGCCAGTCATGCCGAGAAACTCGTTGGCCTTGTGGAACGGGAAGTACACCGCGTCCACCCCTTTGCCTTCGAAGAAATCGCTCGGGTCATCGAACGCTTGTTGAGGTGCGTTCCAAGTCAGCGACAGCATGTATTGCTTGCCTTGAATCAGGCCGCCGCTGCCGTACTTTTGCGACGCGTCGGAACGGGTGCGGCCGTCGCTGGCGTAGAGGCTGCCATGGCCTTCGGTGAAGACTTCGTCGAGGTACTTTTTCACGGTCCACGGCGCGCCCATCCACCAGCCGGGCATTTGATAAATGATCACGTCGGCCCAGAGGAATTTGGCGACTTCATCGGCGATGTCGTAACCCTCGTCGATGAAGGTGGTTTTGATATCCATGCCGCCGCGATCCAGCACGCTCAGTGCAGCTTCATGCAGGGTGGTGTTGTAGCGGCCATCGGAGTGGGCGAATTTTTTACCGCCATTGAGCAACAGGACTTTTTTCATGAGAAATCTCGAAAGGTTCAGAAATTTGATGGCGGCAGGTTAACGGCTGACCCCGCGCGGAATAAGCGCTGAATTCGCAAAATTCATTTGACTCATACGCACGAATCAACAGGCGATTGTTGCCATAAACTTGCGACGGTTCTTAACTTGAGGAGATTTCTGATGAGTGAAATGCAAGGCTTCATCCTGCACGCCAAGACCCACCCGGAAAAATCCGACGCCTTCGAAGCGTTTTTCCGTGGCTATGTGGAAGCGAGCCGCGCCGAGCCCGGTTGCATCGAGTACCACATGCTGCGCGACAAACAGGACCCGACGCTGTTTATCTTCTACGAGATCTGGCAGTCCCAGGCCCACCTTGATGTGCACTCGAATCTGCCGCACATGAAGCAGTTCCTCGACCAGCGCGATGAGTACCTGGAACGGGATTTCGATATCCGCGCCATCGACATGCTCAGCCCGTCGTCGRCTAACCACTGATCAACAAATGGCCGCCGAGCACACCGAGGCCGATGAAAAACACACGCTTGAATAACAAAGCGCTGATCCGCTGACGCAGCCATTGGCCCAGCCACATACCGAGCACTGCCGGGATCAGCGCCAGCAACGAGGCACTCAATTCACCACCGCCCAAAGCACCGCGCCACAGCAAGCCCGCGGCCAGCGCGAGGGTCGAAACGGTGAACGACAAACCCAGTGCCTGCACCAGTTCGTCCTTGTTCAAGCCGAGGGCCTGCAGATAAGGCACGGCAGGAATCACGAAGACACCGGTGGCCGAGGTGATGAGGCCTGTCAGCACGCCGCACAGCGGACCGAGCCAGCGTTCGCTGCGACTGCCCACGTGCAAGGTTGGCAGGAACAAGCCGCTCAGCGCGTACAGCAACAACGCGGCGCCCAAGCCCCGCGCCACCCAATGCCCTCCAGCCATGCCGATCCACAGCGTGCCCACCCCCGTGCCGATGAAGATCGACAGCAACAGCGGCCATAGCCGTTTGATCAGCCCGCGCAAATGCCCACCGAACGCCAGTTGCCAGACATTGGTGAGCGTGGCGGGAATGATCAGCAGTGCGGCAGCCTGCGACGGCGCCATAGCCAGGCCGAGAAGGCCCATGGCGATGGTGGGCAAGCCGAGGCCGATGACGCCCTTGATCATGCCGGCCAGCAGGAAGGTGGCGATGACCAGTAAAGAAAGGGCAAGCCCGAGGTTTTGGTAGAACGCGGCGAGTGTATTCATGGGGCTATCCTGAGCCCGGGCGAGTCAGTTGAAAATCTGCCATATACTGAGTCAGCCTCTTGCCAAGCAAGAGGCAGTGATCGTTCCCACGCTCTGCGTGGGAATGCAGCCCGTGACGCTCCGCGTCACCTGCCGAAGCGGACGCAAAGCGTCCAGTGAGGCATTCCCACGCAGAGCGTGGGAACGATCTTGGGATAAAACATGCACTTCGACCTGACCGACCTGCGCCTCTACCTGAACATCCTCGACAGCGGCAACATCACCGCCGGCGCCGCGCGCAGTCATCTGTCGCTGGCAGCCGCGAGTGCAAGAATCCGCGCCATGGAGGCTTCGCTCGGTATCGAATTCCTGCAGCGTGGCCGGCGCGGCGTCACGCCCACGTCGGCGGGTAAAGCCTTGGTCAAACACGCCCGAGCCCTGCTGCAACAGGCCGAACTCATGCAACAGGATCTGGCCGAGTACGCCAAAGGGGTCAAAGGCCAGGTGCGGTTGCTGTGCAACACCACGGCGATCACCGAGTACCTGCCGGAGTTGCTCGCGGACTTCCTGCACGAGCATCCGAATCTCGACATCGACCTTCAAGAACTCCCCAGTGCGCGCATCACTCACGCCTTGCGTCAAGGTGCGGCTGACTTGGGTATCGTCTCCGACGCCGTGGAAACCGATGACCTGCAAACCCGTGCGTTTCGCGACGATCCGCTGGTATTGCTGCTGCCCCGCGATCATCCGTTGGCGGACCGCGAATCCCTGAGTTTCGGCGACACCCTGCACCATGATTTCGTAGGACTGAACGCCAGCAGTGCCTTGGCCGTGTACCTCGAAGCACAAGCGCTGCACGCTGGCGTACGCCTGAAAATCCGCATCCGTGCCGACGGTTTTGATGGCGTCATGCGCATGGTCGCCCGGGGCGCGGGGCTGGCGATCGTGCCCCTCGCAGCCGTCGAGCGCTGGTCCGGCGAACAGCCTTTCCAGAGCATCGCACTGCAAGAACCCTGGGCCCAACGCAAACTCCTGCTCTGTGCCCGGGACTTTGCCACGCTGCCCGGTTATGCCAGAGCCCTTCTGCATACCTTGACTCTCCCCTGAGGGGCAGACTTTACCCTTGAGGTTTCATCTTCAAGGACAGAGACGATGGGCAAACGAATTCTGGTGATTCTCGGTCATCCTTCCAGCAACAGCTTTTGCGCTGCACTCGCCGAGCGATATGCTCAATCGGCGTTGCGCGCCGGGCATGAAGTCCGCCAGTTGTTTCTCGGCACAATGGACTTTGACCCGGTGCTACGTGATGGCTATCAACAGGTTCAACCTCTGGAAGCCGACTTGCGTCAGGCGCAGGCCGACATCCTGTGGGCGCAGCATCTGACGCTGGTTTATCCAATCTGGTGGGGCGGGATTCCGGCCTTGCTCAAGGGCTTTTTTGATCGAGTGTTCCTGCCCGGTTTCGCTTTCAAGTACCGTGAAGGCAAAGCCTTTCCCGACAAATTGTTGCGGGGTCGCAGCGCGCATTTGTTGGTGACCATGGACACGCCACCCTGGTATTACCGTTGGGTGTATCGCATGCCCGGGCTGCATCAGATCCGCAAAACCACCCTCGCCTTCTGCGGTATCGAACCCAGGCGCACACTCACCTTCGGCCCGATTCTCGGCGCCAGCGCAGTCCAGCGTGAAGCCTGGCTGCTGCAAGCCCAGGCTATCGCCAGCCGCTGAGTCTGCCGATAATGCGCGGGGCTGTACCACGGCAAAAAAGGATTTTTCATGTACATCGGCCAAGCCGCGCAACGCTCCGGCACCACGATCAAGAGCATCCGCCATTACGAGTCGATCGGCTTGCTGCCTGAGGCCCGGCGCTTAGGGAAATACCGCGTCTATGACCAGCAAAGTGTCGACCTGCTGATTTTTATCAAGTGCGCCCAACAACTGGGTTTCAGGCTCAAGGAATTGCAGGCGAGCTTCGCCGGCCATCAGGGTCAGTCAATGCCGTGGGAACTGGCGCGTCAGGCCATCGATGCCAAAAAGCGCGAGATCAGTGAGCGAATAACCGTGCTGTCGCACCAGCACGCACAATTGATCGCGTTCGACGCCAGCCTCGAACAATCCAGGGCCGATTGCCCATTGGAAAGTCTTTGAGGTGTTGCGCGTTTCTGGACACCTGGATGTCGAGTTCAGACAACTGACCGGTGCATGGGGGCTATAGGGTGCGACTTCAGTTCTTGAGCCCACTGCCCGGAGTCATCATGACCGCACCGATTACCGTCCTTCGCGATACTCATCCACTGCCGGTACTAGACGCCTGCAAATGGGAAAAACTCGAAGGTGACCCGCACACCGTCAACCTCAACGCCTACACCAGCGAAGACGGCAGCAAGATCATGGGCACCTGGATCTGCACGCCGGGCAAGTGGTATGTGGAATATGTGAAGTGGGAATACTGCGATTTCCGCGAGGGCTACTGCATCATCACCCCGGAAGGCAAAGAGCCGATCCATCTGCGCGCCGGCGATATTTTCGTCATCGAGCCGGGGATGAAAGGCACGTGGGAAGTGGTTGAAACCGTGCGCAAGTATTTCGTGTTTGCCTGATGCAAAAAAACCGGGGGATCACCCGACGTGATCTCCCGGTAAATATCTCTATGTAAATGCAATCACTGTGGGAGCGAGCTTGCTCGCTCCCACAGGTCTTCGACCTCAAGCCCCACTCATCGCAATCGCTCTTTTACTGCGGTTTGCGATAGCTGTTGATGATCGCCGAGAAGTCTTTACCACCTTCCCCGCGCTGACTCATCGCCTGATACAACTGCTGGGCCACTGCGCCGAGCACCACCGGTTGATGCGCCTGACGGGCCGCTTCCGTGGCCAGTCCCAAATCCTTGAGCATCAGTTCGGCACCGAAGCCGCCGGTATAACCGCGCGAGGCCGGCGCTGTTTCAACGATGCCCGGCCACGGGTTGTACATTTCCGAGCTCCAGCAACGCCCGGTCGAGCTGTTGATGATCCCGGCCAGGACGGTCGTGTCGATCCCCAGTGCATCACCCAGCGCCATGGCTTCGCTGACGCCGACCATGGAAATCGCCAGCAGCAGGTTGTTGCAGATCTTGGCGATTTGCCCGGTGCCGACTTCACCGCAATGGACGATGTTGCGGCCCATCTGCGCCAACACCGGTTGCAGGGTGGCGAACAGTTCCGGGGTGGCGCCGACCATAAACGTCAGCGTGCCGGCCGCCGCACCGCCGGTGCCGCCAGAGACGGGCGCATCGGCCATGGCCACGCCTTGCTTGGCTGCGGCGGCGGCCACATCACGCGCGGTCTGTGGATCAATGGTGCTGCAATCCACGGCCGGTACGCCTTGGCCGATACCGGCGAGAACGCCGTCTTCACCCAGCCACACACTGCGAACATGCACAGCGGCGGGCAGCATGGTAATCACCAGTTCTGCACCTTGTGCCGCTTCACGGGCCGAAGCGCTGATGCTGCCGCCCAACTGCTCAAGTTCTGCCAGCACGGTTTTGTTCAGGTCGACCAGGCGCAGCGCGTGGCCGGCCTTGATCAGGTTGCGCGCCATCGGGGCGCCCATGTTGCCGAGACCGATAAAAGCGATTTTCATGTCCGGTTCCTTAACGCAAGTTGATGGTGGTGTTCACACCGTCGTTGACGCTGTCGTCATCGAACCAGCGGCTGGTGACAGTCTTGGTCTGAGTGTAGAACTGCACCACTTGCTTGCCATACGGGCCGAGGTCGCCGAGTTTGGAGCCGCGCGAACCGGTAAAGCTGAAGAACGGGACCGGCACTGGAATCGGGATGTTGATGCCGACCTGGCCGACGTCGATTTCGTTCTGGAATTTACGCGCCGCCGCACCGCTCTGGGTGAACAGGCCCGTGCCGTTGCCGAACGGGTTGGCGTTGACCAGCGCAATGGCTTCGTCGAGCGTATTCACTTCCAGTACGACCAGCACCGGGCCGAAGATTTCCTGGGTGTAGATCTGCATGTCGGTGGTCACGCCGGAGAACAGGGTCGGGCCGACAAAGTTGCCCTTCTCGTAACCCGGAACCGTGATCTCGCGACCGTCCAGCTCCAGCTTGGCGCCTTCCTTGATGCCGCTTTCGATCAGATCGAGAATCCGCGCCTTGGCTTTTTTCGAAATAACCGGCCCCACGTCGGTGCCCGGCTCGCTGCCCGCATTCACAGTCAGCTTCTGCGCCAGCGCTTTCAGATCCGGCAGCCATTGCTTGGCCGCGCCCACCAACACCACCACGGAGGTGGCCATGCAACGTTGACCGGCGGCACCGAAACCGGCGCCGACCAGTGCATTCAGCGCTTGCTCGCGATTGGCGTCCGGCAGCACCACGGCGTGGTTCTTCGCGCCCATCATCGATTGCACGCGTTTGCCGTGTTTGCCGGCCAGGTCGTAGACGTGCGTACCGACGGCGGTCGAACCGACGAAGGACACAGCCTTGATGTCTTTGTGCGTGCAGAGCGCGTCCACCACGTCCTTGCCGCCATGCACGACGTTAAGCACGCCCGCCGGAACGCCAGCCTCGATAGCCAGTTCCACCAGGAGCATGGTCGACATCGGGTCCTGTTCGGACGGTTTGAGCACGAAGGTGTTGCCGCAGGCGATGGCCATCGGGAACATCCACAACGGAATCATCGCCGGGAAGTTGAACGGGGTGATGCCGGCGCAGACACCGATGGGCTGACGCAGGGTGTAGGTGTCGACACCGCCAGCCACGTTCTCGGCAAATTCGCCCATTTGCAGGCTGCCGATGGAGCAGGCGTGCTCGACCACTTCCAGGCCGCGGAAAATGTCGCCTTCAGCGTCGGCGATGGTTTTGCCCTGCTCGGCACTGAGGACCACGGCGATACGCTTGGAGTGTTCGCGAATCAACGCCTGGAGCTTGAGCATGATGCGCATCCGCGCGCCGATCGGGGTCAGTTTCCAGGTCTGGAAAGCACGATGGGCGGCGCTGATGGCGGCATCGACTTCTTCGGTGGTTGCAAACGGAACCTTGGCCAGCACTTGCTGGGTCGCAGGGTTGACGATGTCGTGCCACTCGGTGGACTTCGATTCGACCCACTGGCCGTCGATCAACAGCTTGACCTTCTGCACGGTGGTTTCGTTAGGCGTGAGCGATGCGTTCATGTGGGTCTCCGGATGCTTGTTTTTATCTTGGGAGCCAAGGCGAGTAAGTCGCCTTGAGATGAGGCGTGTGCCGCGAATTGGTTGTGGAGCTGTTTTTGGAGTATAGATGTGCAAACTTCTAATAAGAACGCACATAAAAGCCGGTCCATCATGCAAAAAAACATCACCTCGCTAGGCTCGCTGAACTGGGACGACCTGAAGTTTTTCCTCGAAGTCGCCCGCACCCGCAAGGCCAGCACCGCGGCCAAGCGCCTGGCGGTGGACTACACCACCGTGTCGCGACGAATCAGTTCGCTGGAAGCTTCATTGGGGACGTTGCTGTTCGAGAAATCCCGGACCAGCGGTTTTGTCCTGACCGCAGAAGGTCAGCGATTGCTGGGTTACGCCGAGTCGATCGAAAGCACGCTGCACATGGCCTGCGAGCAGGTTTCAGGATCGGGAGTGGCGCTGTCTGGTCACGTGCGCATGGGCTGCACGGAAGGGTTCGGCAGCTTTTTCATCACCCCGCAACTGAGCCATTTCGTCGACGCCTACCCGGCCATCTCCGTCGACATCCTACCGCTGCCACACTTCATCAGCCTGTCCAAGCGCGAAGCGGACATCGTCATCGCCCTGGAGCGTCCGGAACACGGGCCGTATGTCTGCTGCAAACTCTGTGACTACCGATTGCAGCTATACGCGACCCAGGACTATCTGGACAAACACCCACCGATCCGCCGCCCGGCAGACTTGGGCAAGCACTCATTCATCAGTTATGTCGACGATTTGGCGTTCAGCTCGGAGCTGTTGTACCTGGCGAACGTATTGCCCGGTGCCAGCGCCAATTTGCGCAGCACCAGCGTGATCGCACAATTCGTGGCGGCGCAGCAGGGACGCTCGCTGGCGATTTTGCCGTGCTTCCTGGCGGCGCAGGACTCACGATTACTGCCGGTGTTGCCTCAGGAGATCAACATTACGCGGCAGTTCTGGATGTACTGCCGGGAGGACTTGAGGAAGCTCAAGCGAATTACCCTGTTGTGGGATTACATCCGCGCTGTAACCGAGCAGAACCAAGGGTTGTTGATGGGGGAAAGTCGGGAAATGTTGTTCGCCGACTGAGGATTTTCAAGGAATCAGGTATCGAAATCGTCACGAGGCCAACAGTCCTTTGCCAATGCTTTGTAACAGCGGTTGATACGCAACTTGTAACACCGCTGACGACAGATCGGTACGTCCGGAGAGAGGCATGGCTACCACGCAAAATCTGACTCAAGAAACGCTATACGCAAATCCAGATGAAAGGTCATGGATTGTCATGAAGTGCTAAAGCGCTGTCGCCAAATGAAAGGCTGGAACTCCCCTCGCCTATAAACTCCTCATACGTTCTACGCGGCAAGCCCAGCTATTTACCGGCTCGCTCCATAATCGTGCTTTATGAGGCTGGAGCATGGCTGTGAGATGAACTCCTATCTTTAAGCCATATTAAAAGTGCGTCCAAGGAGAAAATCATGAAAGACATGGTTATCAGAACGCTCGATTTCCTTTCGAGTCTGTTGGTCGTCCTGGCCCTAATTGTGGGTGCGTTTTCCGCGTTTTCTGGACAGGGACCTTATGGTGTTCTGATTGGTGTAGGTATTTTCATTGGCGCCTGCTTTACGTGCGGGTTCTGGATGGCCTTGTCCAAGATCATTGAGAATCAAGAGCGAATGATAGTTATCAGTAAACGCTTGCTCCAATCCATCGATAATCTCGACGAAAATTTATCCTCCTCAACGACTAAAACGCTTTCGAGCCGTTAGTTCGGAGCTGGCCCGGCGAAGTCTGCCGCAGCTGACTCGTAAGAGACATCGGGCTTGAGAGGGGAGTGGCGATCTTCTTCACGCTTTTCGTGCAAGTGAGATATAGACCCCTGCCCACAGGACATGCCTACGTTGTGCGTTACTTGAATGTACTCCAGCGAGTTTTTCTCACGCAAACTCTTCGGAGTGATGCCGTTGAGCCACCCCCCATAAAAAGGAAGACTGTATGAGAAAGACGTTGTTTTTGGTAATTGTGGCTACAGCAGTAGCACTTTCCGGAAATGTATATGCTCGTGGCAGTAGTTATGGCGGGCAATCTTCGTACAAATCTAGTTACTCCTATGGAAGTCGCTCTGATCATACCGTCAGTGGATATACGCGAAGTAATGGAACGTATGTCCAACCCTCCCATGCTACAAATCCAGACTCCACTAGAAACAACAACTACAGCACTAGAGGGAATATGAATCCGTACACCGGAAAATACGGCACTAAACCTCGTGATAGCAGGTAGTTATGGAGTTGCTTTACTGGTTTGACAATTCACAGCGAGGTTGACGATGAAAACGTTGTATGCAATGGCGCTGCTTGTATCGATGCTAAATAGCACAATTGCATCTGCAGATACGTTTGACGACTACGAATGCACGGATGACTGCTCAGGGCATCAAGCGGGGTATGACTGGGCCGAAGAAAAGGGGATTGTTGATGAGGATTCCTGTAGCACACCGTCTCAATCATTCAACGAAGGATGTCAGTCGTTCGTTCAAGGTGGCAGTGGGACTATCTCATCGGATGACGATGACGATGAATGAGCTATCTAATGGCTGCTTGGGCAGAGGGCACTACTGAAAGTAGCGCCAACTCCTATAAGACAGATAACTCGTCCAATTTTTTCAGACCAAAAACGACACTACCTGCGTAAAGTGGAGGCGCCTCCGATTTTTAATATTATTTCCCCGGACGATACTATTCCCATGGCGCAAGTTGAAGCGGATTACCCTGTTGTGGGATTACATCCGTTCGGTCACTGAGCAGAATCAGCGGCTGTTGATGGGGGAAAGTCGGGAAATGTTGTTCGCCGACTAGTCGGCGCTCACCACGATCGACACTCGGCGGTTCTCGGTGCGGCCTGTTGTGCTGTCGTTAGACGCCACCGGTTCGCTGCTGCCGAAACCGCGCAACTGGATGTTCTGTTCTTGCATGCCGACGGTGGTCAGCACCTTGCCGACACTTTTCGCCCGGCGCAGGGAAAGCTTTTCGTTATAGGCCTCTTTGCCTGACGCATCGGTGTGGCCATCGACCCGCACGCGCTCGATGCCAACACCCAGCAACGCCTTGCCAATGCGTTCGACGATTTCGGTACTGGCAGGGTTCAGGCTGTCGTCGTCACTGCCGAACAGGACTTTGCCGGACAGACCAAATGCCCAGCCTTCCTCGGTCAGTTCAAAACCTTGCTGTTTCAGCACGGCAATTTGCGCCGGCGTCAGGCCCTTTTGCGGGGCCGTCTGGCAGCCGGTCAATGCCAGCAAGGCCATGAACACAGTCATCGCGAAAAATCGCAGGGAACGCGGGGTCATCGAGAACAAGAAGTCAGCTCCTGGTTTGATCATCGGCGACAGGATGCTCCGACCCTGCCGTGTGTTGCGCGCCACGAGAGACGCGCTTGGCTTGGTACATGGCCGCGTCGGCGGCGTGGAGCAGAGTGCCCGGTGTGAGGCCATGATCCGGGTAAACGGCGATGCCGATACTGAGCGAGGTCAGCACTTGGGTGTTGCCCGGCAACGGGATCGGCAGTTCCATGCTGGCGAGAATCTTGTCGGCAATCCGTTCGGCGTCTTCGGTCTTGTGCAGCGGCGACAGCAGCACGGCAAACTCATCGCCACCCAGCCGCGCCACCAGGTCATCTTCGCGAAGTTGTGCACGCACGCGGGTCGCTACCGCCGTCAATACCGCATCACCGGCCGCATGACCGAAGTTGTCGTTGATCTGCTTGAACCGGTCGCTGTCGAGAAACAGCACCGCCACCCGCTCGTTGAGTTTGTTGGCGTTGCGCAACGCACGAATCAGGCGGCCTTCGAAAAAGGCCCGATTGGGCAATCCGGTGAGGCTGTCATGGTTGGCCTGGTGCGCCAGGGTTTCGTTCTCGTTTTGCAGGTGGGTCTGCCAGGATTCCAACTCGTCGAGCAAGGCATTGAAGTCGTTGCCCAGATTGTCCAGTTCGGCGATGGCGGCGGGCGGTACACGACGGTCGAATCCACGCTCGCTACGGGCGGCGTGAGCAACGGCGGCGAGGCTTCGCAGCGGACCGGTAATCCCGCGAAGTTGCCGCCGCGCCAGATACAGTGCCACCCAGGCACTGATCGCCGTACACAGGACAATGCCCACCAGACCACTGAGCAGAAAGCGCATCAGACTGTAGCCATGCCCTATGAGCTGGATGCTGCCGATTTCGCGGCCTTGATGAACAATCGGCATACCGATGGGCTTTTCCAGAATGATCTTGCCAATCTGTGATTCGAGGTCGGAGAGCAATCCGCTTTCCGAACGCTGCCAGCGCGCCAGCAACTGCCCTTTTGCGTCAAGTACCTGGGCATCGGCGACTTCCTCGGTGGATGCGATCATCGCCAGCGCTTCCGTCGCGGCGGCTTTGTCGTTGAACACCACGGCGGCTTCAACGGTGTAATTGATCGAACGCGCAATGAGGTGCAGGTTGTGGTCGGCATAGACCCGCAACGCCAAGACGCCCAGCAGGGTCAGCGACACACTGGCCATTGCCACGCCGACCAGCGCTACGACCAGATGCCCGCGACCGATGACCGAACGCAAGGTTGGGCGAGTACCGGGTTTGAACAGGCTCATGGTGCTACCGACTTGCGGCGCGACAGCTGCAACACACTGGGGTGAATGCGCACGCCACTGCGGGCGACGGAGTCGAGATTGACCTCGAAGGACACTTGATCATCGCTGACCCGCAGGCAAAACAGACTGCCGACGGTGCATTGATCGTCACTTTCGCTGATGCTCAGCACCGGATGCCCGATCAACGAGGCGAACAGCCGAGTGCGCTCATCAGCGATCAGTTTGCCGATGTACACCGCATCGCACTCCCCGACAATCGACGGATTGTCGGCCAGCAGGCGTTGCACGGTGACGGATCGGCCAGTGGCCTGGGTCGTGCCTTTGACCAGATCGTCGGTGTATTCAGTGGGGCCGACCACGCACAAACGCAGTTGCGCAGGTTCGACGGGCCAGCGGGCGTAACTGAGAATGCCGAGCACCACTTGAGTGACCGATTGGGCACGCTGRTCAGCCATGCTCACGGGCGTTTGCGACTGCGCGAAAACGGCGCCGGACAGCCAGCAGAGAAAGCCCGCGAGCAGCACTTGCTTGCAGCCAATGACGCGTCCTGTCGTCCAGGCAGCCACCTTCATGCGGGGATTCTCTTCGATCGTTGCAAAATGATGGCGCACGATAGCATAGCGATGAAACGCCCGCGAGGCCGCGTACTACGGTGCTTTGGACGGTTTTTTGGCGCCGGGAACTCGCGCCTCAATCGCTCGGTGTACCCCCCTCTTCCAGCTCCAACATCAGCCCGCTCAAGCGCTTGACCTTGCGTCGAACAGCCTCTTCAAATACGCCGGCGCGAGGCTCGATCAAGGTGAACCAGTGCTTGGCCCGGGTAATCCCGGTGTAGATCAGCTCCTTGGTGAGCACCGGGTTCAGGGCGTCCGGCAGAATCAGCGCGGTGTGGGCAAATTCCGAGCCCTGGGATTTGTGCACGGTCATGGCGTAGACAGTTTCGACATCATTGAGCCGGCTCGGCAGAACAAACCGCACGCCGCCCTGACCATCATTTCGCGGAAACGCTACACGCAGAACCTGTTTCCCCGCCTCAGGCCCGTCACGCTCCGGCAGTTTGAGGGCGATGCCGATGTCACCGTTCATCAACCCCAAGCCATAGTCATTACGGGTCATCAACACCGGTCGCCCTTCGTACCACTGCTGATCACTGTCGATCAGCCCGGCCTTGAGCAACGCGGCGGTCACTCGCTGATTCAAACCTTCCACGCCCCATGGGCCTTTGCGCACGGCACACAGCAACTGGAATGCATCGAAGGCTTGCAACACCTCACGCGCCCACTCGGTCCAGCGCGGATCGTCGAGCGTGCTGTCGAGCGCTGGCCGCTGATTGAGAAGAAGGCTCAAGTAGTGGCGATAACCTTGTGGTCCGTCGCCATGTCCTTCGAGCAACAAACGCTCCAACGCCCGATCGTGCTCTCCTTTGAGCGAGAGGGAAAACACGTCGTCGTGGCTTCGAGCCGCCAGTAATGTGCGGGCTTGTTCGGGTTGTTGCTGATTGACCCAGCGCGCCAGTTGCCCAATGCCGCTGCCCTCGCCGAACCGGCGCGAGTGGCGCAGCATCACGACTTGCTGGGCCAATGGATGAGTGCCTTGGGTGTCGGCCTGCAAACCACTGGTGTCCAGGTTTTCGCCACTGACCGCTTCCAGCCATTGGCGTGTCTGCGGGCTGTACCAACCGGCCTCGGCATCCCGGCACAAATCGCCCAGCACCGCACCGGCCTCCACCGATGCCAGTTGATCCTTGTCCCCCAACAACACCAGCCGCGCGTGAGCCGGCATCGCATCCAGCAGGTTGGCCATCATTTCCAGGTCGATCATCGACGCTTCGTCCACCACCAGCACATCCAGAGGCAAGCGATTACCGGCATGGTGGCGGAAGTGTCGCGTGCCGGGTCGACTGCCCAGCAAACGGTGCACCGTGGTGACCTCAGACGGGATCTGGCCGCGAACCGATTCGACGACTTCCAGGGTACGAACCTGTTGGCTGATGGACTCCGTCAGTCGGGCCGCCGCTTTGCCGGTGGGTGCCGCCAGGCGGATGCGCAGCGGTTTGCCAGCCTCCACGGCGGGCGCCTGGAGCAACGCCAGCAAACGCACCACGGTGGTGGTCTTGCCGGTTCCCGGGCCGCCGGTGACGATACTGAACGCACTGCGCGTCGCCAGGGCGCAAGCGAGTTTCTGCCAGTCGATCACGTCACCGGTTTTGGCTGAGCCGAACAAACCGGTCAGGTGCAGGGGCAAATCATTCGGCGTTGTTTCCTGTTCAGCCAGGCGCAGGCGCAGGGCATCGTCGATGCGTCGTTCGTAAGTCCAGTAGCGGCGCAGGTACAGACGCTTGCCCGATAAAACCAAGGGCCGCGATTGCGCCGCTTCACGACTGTCAGCCGCCAGGGCCACCAGCGGGCTGGAGGCCAGAACCTTGCACCAATGGGCACCGTCCAGCGCTTCAAGCAATTGCGACGGCAACACCATCGCGCCACCGTGTAGATCACCTTCAGGGGGCAGCGACAGGGCGAAATCCGGTTCTTTCAATGTTTCGAACACATCCAGGCACACATGACCGTGGCCCAGTTGGTGACTGGTCAGGGCGGCAGCGAGCAGCACCAATGGATCATCGTCGGGAGCGAGTTCATGAAGGAAGGCGACGAAGGCCTTGTCCAACGCTCGCAACCAGCCCCGTTCAACCCAGCGCGTCAGCAACAGCAACAGGTCATCGGCACGACTCAACGGTGCCAGGTCCGCCAGGCTTTCGGCCGCCAAGGGTGTGGGCAGCAAATCGGCGAAGGTACGGGTCATAGCAGTACTCCCTGTTCCCAGGCGGGTTCGGCGGCCTTGGGTTCTGGCTTGCCCTGGAACATTCGGTCCAGTTGCTCGATCAGTGCTTTGGGTGGACGAGCGAAATACACGCCTTGGCTGGCGGCACGCGTGCCACGCAAGAACAGATAGAGCGCCCCGCCAACATGCCGATCGTAGTCATAGTCGACAAGACGTGCCTTGAGTTGCCGGTGCAAGGCCAACAGGTACAACACGTATTGCAGGTCATAGCGGTTATCGAGAATCGACTGCTCCATGGCCTGTTCGGTATAGGCCGCGTCATCAACGCCCAGCCAGTTGGATTTGTAGTCGGCGACGTAGTAGCGCCCCTCGTGCTCGAAGGTGAGGTCGATAAAGCCCTTGAACATGCCGTTGAGCGTGACCGGTTCGGCAGCCACTCGGGCGACGCCGTTGTGGGTGTGCTGACGCACCAATTCATCCAGTTTGAGCACGTCGACTTTATGGCTGGCGAACCAGAACTCCATCTCGACGCGGTACTGGGTCAATTGCTCGAAAATGACCGGTGCCTGCCCGTCGCCGAGGTGCAGCGGGGACTTGAGCAAATGTTGCAGCCAATCGCTCAGCGTGGTGATCCAGCCTTCCCAGCCACGGCGGTTGCAACGGCGGGCAATGGCGTCTTCGACGGCTTGCGGGGCAGCGGCAAAACCTTCGTCACCGGCCCATTCCAGCAAGCCATGGAGAAAGGTGCCGGGATTCGGGCCACGGGGGAATCGGTGGATATCACCGCCACCGGCCATCACTTCTCGTGGTGCTTGCGGATCGAGGCGTTCGTCGTCGAAGAGCTTTTGCGCCTGCGGGCTCTCCGGGGCTTCGTCACTGCCCACACTCAAACTGTCGCCAATGCGCAAGGCACTGTAGGAGGCAATCCACCAGTTTTCACTGGCCTTGCGTTTGGGGATGCGCAGTGCGAGCAACGTCGCCTGGTTCTGCGGCGGATCGAAGAGCCCATCTGTGGCGTCGGGCATTTCAGCGTAAATCAGCGCCGGGCAATCCTGTTGCACGTCTTCCAGCCAGCGCTTCAAGCCTGCCGACTCGGCTAAAGGCAACCCACCTCCCAACAAGTAACCCAACGCTGACAAGTGCAGCACCGAGCTGTTGTTGTTGCCGCGTTTGAGATCCGCCACGCCGAGCCAGCACGCGTGTTGCGCGCGGGTCAGGGCGACATAAAGCAATCGCAGGTCCTCGGCCAGACGCTCGTCATCGGCCAGGGCAATCAATTCGGCTGTCGGCTTCAACGTCACTTGAGCCTTGCCGTCTGCGTCGTGGTAATGCAGCGGCAAACGGCTGCCATCCACCGGTTTCGCCGAACAAATGAAGGGCAGAAACACCAAGGGATACTCAAGGCCCTTGGACTTGTGGATGGTCACGACCTTGACCAATTGCTCGTCGCTCTCCAGTCGCAGGATTTGCTCTTCACCGGCCTGGCCGGACAACGCCAGATGCTCGGACAAATGACGAATCAGCGCTTGCTCGCCATCGAGCTCGGCCGCTGCCTGCTGCAGCAATTCGAACAGGTGCAGCAGGTTGGTCAGTACTCGCTCCCCGTCGCTGCGCGCGATCAATGCCTGGGGTAACTGGAAGTCATGCAGCAGGCGTCGCAGCATCGGCAGCACACCTTGCTTGCGCCAGAGTTCGCGATACCCACGAAACTGCATGACCCGGGCTTCCCAGGCCAGTTCGTCCTGATTCAATCGCTCCAGTTCGGCCAGCGACAGATCCAGCGTGATGCAGGCCAGCGCGGCTCGCAGTGGCCGCTCGGCATCGGGCTCCGCACAGGCCTTGAGCCAGGTCAGCACATCGTGAGCTTCTTGTGCGGCGAATACCGAGTCCTTGTCCGACAGATAGACGCTGCGCACACCGCGCGCCGACAGTTCGCCGCGCACCGCTTGAGCTTCCTTGCCATCGCGCACGAGGATTGCGATGTCCGCTGGCAGCAGGCCTCTGAAGTCCTTGCCATCCTCGGTGAAACCCGCTCGCCCTTGTTGTCCTGCGTTGAGCAATGCAGTGATTTCACTGGCGCACGCAGCGGCCAGTTTCTGCCGGTACACAGCACCCGACAGTGGCTGATCTGCGGATAGATGCCAGATGTTCAGGGCCGGGACCACCTGGCCTTCCACGTGCAGAACCTCGTCGCGCCCCTGGGATTGAACGGGCTGGAACGGCACAGGATTTTCGCCGTTTTTTTCCCGAAACAGAAACGCGCCGCGCCCCAGTTCACGAGACTCGGCACGCTCGAACACATGGTTCACCGCGCTGACCATGCCATGGCTGGAGCGGAAGTTGGTGCCCAGTGTATGCAGTCGACCGGTGGTGGCCTGACGGGCGCGCAGGTAGGTGTAGATGTCGGCGCCACGGAACGCATAGATCGCCTGCTTCGGATCGCCGATCAGGAACAGACCACTCTCTGGATTGTTGTCTTCGATGCGATAGATGCTTTCGAAGATCCGGTATTGCACCGGGTCGGTGTCCTGAAACTCGTCGATCAATGCGACAGGGAACTGCTCGCGAATCAAGGTTGCCAGGCGCTCGCCGCCCTCGGACTGCAAGGCCGCATCCAGGCGCAGCAGCATGTCATCGAAACCCATCTCTGCGCGGCGACGCTTTTCTTCCTCGAAACGTGCTCCGACCCAGTGAGCGGCATGCTGCAAAACGGCAGCATCGGGGGTTGGCAGTTCGTCAAGGCTGGCCTTGAGGCCGGCCATCGCGTCCAATCCTGGATGGCGAGGCGCTTCGCCCTTCCAGGCTTCGTCCATGCCATCAGGTGTCAGGCGAGTGAAGCCGGTGCTGATATCCAGTTGCTCAAGGGATTCATCTTCGGCCCAGGCTTTGATTTTTTCGAACCAGGGTTCGAAATAGCGCGCCTGCATCTTTCGACCGTCGACGCTCTTGCTCGCCACGCCCTGGTGACAAATGACAAGCAGCTCGTCCGCCCATTGGCACCAAGGCTTCTTGAGTTCGAGCAAGGCGACTCGCCGCTCCTGCAAGCATTCGCTGATCAGCTCGGCAGGCTCTTTATCTTCAACTCGGTCACGCTCACTGGCAAACAACCCTCGCACCCGCGGCAGCAACGCCGCCGGACCGCCCCAATTGCTACGCACCCAACTCAACGCATCGCCTTGCATCGGGTAACAAAACAAGCGCCAGTAATCGCGCAGGACTTCGCCCAGCAAATCGCTGTGATCGGTTTCCAGGGTCTGGGTAAACAGGCTGCCGCTGTCGAACGCATGTTCGCGCAGCATGCGCTGACACCAGCTGTGAATGGTCGAGACGGCAGCCTCATCCATCCATTGCGCGGCGATGTCCAGACGGTTTGCGCAGCCGGACCATTGTTCGGGCAGGTACTGCTCACGCAAATCAGAAATGAGGCTATCCGGCGCCTTCGTCTCATCGCGGAAAAACCGCGCGGCCTCGGCCAGGCGAGTGCGGATACGTTCACGCAACTCTTTGGTGGCGGCATCAGTGAATGTCACAACAAGGATTTGCGGCGGTAACAATTCACGCCCGAAACCGCTCGCCTCACCACCGTGGCCAAGGACGAGGCGCAGATAAAGCGCGGAAATGGTGAAGGTCTTGCCGGTCCCGGCGCTGGCTTCGATCAGTTGGCTGCCGCGCAGTGGGAATGCCAGCGCCAGTGGTGTTTTTGTGGTCATCAACGAGCCTCCTCGCTGGTCAATGAACGCCAGGGGGCTTCAAGCATCGGTTTGTACAAGGCGTTGCACCAGTCGGGGAACGTTTCGTCAGCAATCAGCGCATCGAAGTCAGCAAACTGCCGGGTGAGTGCAGGGGTTTCACGGCGTTCACCGTCAGTGGTCTGGCCATCGCCTTCATAGGCTTTACGTGCAGCGGCGTCGGCTTTCAGCGGATCGGTCTGGCCAAGCCAGGCGAAAGCTGTTTTGACTGCAATTGGCAGTGGCTGACGCATACCCGCACGCCAGGCTTGCAGGAGGTGTCCCAGCGTTTGAAGTGCTGCGCCCTTCTCCAGCGGTTCCAGCAGCAGGCTGTCGTCGCTGGCGACCAGTGCGGTAGATATCGGTATGCCGCTGGCGCAGGCCACCAGATGATTGACCCAAGGCCGCGTCAAGCGGTGCCATTTACGGTTCTTGACTGAGCCAATGCTGTTGGGGATGGTCGTGACCGAGAGCAATCCGCCGTCTGCTCGTTGATGCAGACCACTGAGCCAACCTTCCAGACGCAGTCCTTCCAACTCAAGCGCCACCGGCAGAGCACTGGCAAGCGGTGTCGGCCATAGCGCCAGGAGCTGTTGATAGCGTTGCAGCAGATTCGGCAGCGGTTCGATCAATTCACGCTGCAGACATTCGCCGAAACCAGCCATGGGCAGTAGTCCGCTGTTTTGCAAGCGTTTTGCCTGATCTTCAAGTGCCTGATCGGCTTGATCAATTTTCCCCAAAGCAGCAGCCAGCAAGCTGTCGCTGAGGCTATAGCGTTGCAGCGCATCGAGAACGAAGGGTTCTTCATCGGCCAAGGGCACTTCAGCCGCCTCGAAGAACACCTTGAGCCGCTGGCTGAAAAAATGTCGCACGGGATTGCGCAGGAAATCCTGCAATTGACCAAGGCTGAGTGGCTCCTCCTGCGCGTAGGCCACCAACACTTCGGCACCGGCCGTTTGGTCAGTGACCTGATGAAGAACTTGCCACTCATTGGCGTAGCTGAACAGCGCGTCACCTTCATGAAAGTAGCGAGCGCTGAAGGGTTGCAAAGGGTGCTCCTGAGTCATGGCCTTCAGCAGGTTCTCGCCTTCATTGCGCAGTCGCCAGCCGCTGGCGAGATGGTCACGTAACTGGCCAATCAGGACTGAGGCCGGGCGCTCACTGTTGTCGCGAATGCTGCGGCCAACCCAGCTGATGTAGAGCTGATCGCGCGCCGACAGCAGCGCCTCCAGCAGAAGATAGCGGTCATCTTCGCGGCGGGATCGATCGCCAGGGCGGTAATCACTGCCCATGAGATCGAAATCCAGCGGCGGTTGCGCGCGGGGATAGTCCCCGTCATTCATGCCAAGCAGACAAACCCGTTTGAACGGGATCGCACGCATGGGCATCAAGGTACAGAAGTTGACGGCACCCGCCAGAAAACGCTGAGACAGACGGCCCTGATCCAGTCCCGCCAGCCAGGCTTCGCGAACGACGGTTAACGGCAATTCGTCGTGTAAACCTACGGAATCGCAGGTGTCGAGCCAGGTTTCACGCAGTTCTTCGAGCTGGGCCAGCAAGTAGTCGTCGTGCTCATTGCTTGCCTGGAAGAACAGCTGCACCAGTGCTTGCAAGCGCACGCCCCACTCTTTGGGCGGTGCAGGTTGAGCCAGTTCCTGGTGGGCGATTTCCAGCGCATCCAGCAGCGCCACCAACGGCCCAATGAGTGCGGCATCCAGGCCGCCAATTTCGTCATAAGGCTCGATGCCTTCGCATGCATTGGCGTTGCCCACGGCATAACCCAGCAGCATCCGGCGCAGGCCGAATCGCCAACTGTTTTGCTCCAGCGCTTCAGGCAATCCCAAACCCGCACGCTGTTCGGCATTCATTCCCCAGCGGATGCCAGCCCCTTCGATCCAGCGATGCAGCGTTGGCAGGTCACGCTCCACGACGCCAAAGCGGGCACGTAGCGCTGGAACGTCCAGCAAGTCGAGGATCTCGCTGACAGGGAAACGGCTATCGGGGAGCTTGAGCAGGTGTTCGACAGCAATCAGCAGCGGATCGCGGCCACGCTGGCCTTGGTCCGCGAGCGTGAACGGAATGAAGCGTGGATCCTGTCGGTCAAGTTGACCGAACACTGCTCGAATATGCGGTGCGTAACTGTCGATGTCCGGGACCATCACGATGATGTCGCGGGGCCTTAAGTCAGGGTCAGCGCTGAAGCGTGCCAGCAACTGATCATGGAGAATTTCTACTTCACGTTGAGCACTGTGTGCGATGTGAAAACGGATTGATTCGTCCTGCTCCAGATCGACGGCTGGCCAACACGCGCGCGTTTCGTTCAGGGGACGTAGTTCGAGAATATCGTCCTGCAATTGGTTGAGCATGTTCTGTGGCTGATTGTCGCTGAACAGGTCGATGCGCCCATCACGAAATGCCGAACTATAGCTATTGGGGTCGTCGTAACTGTCGAGAAGATTGATGTAGTCGCGCCCCTGTTTACCCCAGGCAGCCAACAGCGGATGGGCATGCTGGTGGAGCGTTTGCGGGTCGAGCACAACCGGCATTCCGCTCTTGCGGGCCTGGCGTTTGTATTGATGCCGCAGCAGGTCTTTATCGGCGACGATGTCGGCCCAATGGTGACGACATGGGTTATGTACGCACAGCAGAACCTGACTGAAACGGGCCAGCCCGGCGAGCGCTTCGAGGGCTTGAGCCGGTAGAGAGGAAATCCCGAAAACGATCACCCGCGAAGGCAATCCGCTGGGTGCGACGTCCAGGCTGTTGATGCGTTCGATAAACCGCTGATGAACACCGGCTCGGCTTTGCGCCATGCCTTCCTCACCCACATCCAGCAATAGCGCACGCCATAATTCCGCTTGCCAGCAGTTCGCCGGGGCCAGGGGTTTGGCTTCGCCTCTGCCGTTGCGTAGTTGGTGACGGCCTTCTGCCCAGTCTTCGAGCCAGTCGGCTCGATAGACCTGGTATTGGTCAAACAGATCCGCCAGTCGTTCAGACAACTGGTAGCGCTTGCGCAGATCAGTGTCGTGGGTCAGGAAGCGCTGCAGCGGCTCGAAGTGCGGTTGGTTGATCAGTTGCGGAAGTAGCCGCATCAGACGCCAGGTCAGTGGGGCTTTATCGAGCAACGATTTGACCGGGATTTCATCCCGTCCGAGGACCATGCGATAGAGTTGCCACATGAAGCTGCCGGGTAACTGCACGTCGATGGCGGCTGCAATACCACAGCCGCCCAGGTCATCCTCTACCGGGTCTTCGGCCAGTGCCAACTTAAGCCATTGCGCAATGCCATTGCTCTGCACCAGGGCAATTTCATTTTCCAAGGGAGCCAGCGGATATCGCCGCATGACGCTGATCACCAGGCTGCGCAGTTCATTCAGGCTGTTGCTTTGAACCACCATAAAAGCAGCATTGAGGGACGTGGCGTCCGGCATAAAGGCTTCCTTGGGAAAATACAAACGCTAGGACCGAACCTTAGCATTGTCGGGAGACGGTGACAGCCGGGAGCTGTCCGGTAATGCTGTACGAACTTTCCTGCGGGCAAAACAAAACCCCAACTGCTTTCGCAATTGGGGTTTCGGAATTTAATCTTGACGATGACCTACTCTCACATGGGGAAACCCCACACTACCATCGGCGATGCATCGTTTCACTGCTGAGTTCGGGATGGGATCAGGTGGTTCCAATGCTCTATGGTCGTCAAGAAATTCGGGTACCGAGTCGTGGCCAGCTGGCCGCGCTTCAGCCAATTGGGTATGCGATAGTTGGGTGTTTTTTGAGTATATCGAACTTTCGGTTGGTTTGGTATTAAAACACCGCAATCTGTTTCTCTCTCGAGTAGTCAAATTGCTTGGGTGTTATATGGTCAAGCCTCACGGGCAATTAGTATTGGTTAGCTCAACGCCTCACAGCGCTTACACACCCAACCTATCAACGTCGTAGTCTTCGACGGCCCTTCAGGGGACTCAAGGTCCCAGTGAGATCTCATCTTGAGGCTAGTTTCCCGCTTAGATGCTTTCAGCGGTTATCTATTCCGAACATAGCTACCCGGCAATGCCACTGGCGTGACAACCGGAACACCAGAGGTTCGTCCACTCCGGTCCTCTCGTACTAGGAGCAGCCCCTCTCAAATCTCAAACGTCCACGGCAGATAGGGACCGAACTGTCTCACGACGTTCTAAACCCAGCTCGCGTACCACTTTAAATGGCGAACAGCCATACCCTTGGGACCGGCTTCAGCCCCAGGATGTGATGAGCCGACATCGAGGTGCCAAACACCGCCGTCGATATGAACTCTTGGGCGGTATCAGCCTGTTATCCCCGGAGTACCTTTTATCCGTTGAGCGATGGCCCTTCCATACAGAACCACCGGATCACTAAGACCTACTTTCGTACCTGCTCGACGTGTCTGTCTCGCAGTCAAGCGCGCTTTTGCCTTTATACTCTACGACCGATTTCCGACCGGTCTGAGCGCACCTTCGTACTCCTCCGTTACTCTTTAGGAGGAGACCGCCCCAGTCAAACTACCCACCATACACTGTCCTCGATCCGGATAACGGACCTGAGTTAGAACCTCAAAGTTGCCAGGGTGGTATTTCAAGGTTGGCTCCACGCGAACTGGCGTCCACGCTTCAAAGCCTCCCACCTATCCTACACAAGCAAATTCAAAGTCCAGTGCAAAGCTATAGTAAAGGTTCACGGGGTCTTTCCGTCTAGCCGCGGATACACTGCATCTTCACAGCGATTTCAATTTCACTGAGTCTCGGGTGGAGACAGCGCCGCCATCGTTACGCCATTCGTGCAGGTCGGAACTTACCCGACAAGGAATTTCGCTACCTTAGGACCGTTATAGTTACGGCCGCCGTTTACCGGGGCTTCGATCAAGAGCTTCGCGTTAGCTAACCCCATCAATTAACCTTCCGGCACCGGGCAGGCGTCACACCCTATACGTCCACTTTCGTGTTTGCAGAGTGCTGTGTTTTTAATAAACAGTCGCAGCGGCCTGGTATCTTCGACCGGCATGGGCTTACGCAGTAAATGCTTCACCCTCACCGGCGCACCTTCTCCCGAAGTTACGGTGCCATTTTGCCTAGTTCCTTCACCCGAGTTCTCTCAAGCGCCTTGGTATTCTCTACCCAACCACCTGTGTCGGTTTGGGGTACGGTTCCTGGTTACCTGAAGCTTAGAAGCTTTTCTTGGAAGCATGGCATCAACCACTTCGTGTACTAAAAGTACACTCGTCATCAGCTCTCGGCCTTAGAATCCCGGATTTACCTAAGATTCCAGCCTACCACCTTAAACTTGGACAACCAACGCCAAGCTGGCCTAGCCTTCTCCGTCCCTCCATCGCAATAACCAGAAGTACAGGAATATTAACCTGTTTTCCATCGACTACGCTTTTCAGCCTCGCCTTAGGGACCGACTAACCCTGCGTCGATTAACGTTGCGCAGGAAACCTTGGTCTTTCGGCGTGGGTGTTTTTCACACCCATTGTCGTTACTCATGTCAGCATTCGCACTTCTGATACCTCCAGCAAGCTTCTCAACTCACCTTCACAGGCTTACAGAACGCTCCTCTACCGCATCACCTAAGTGATACCCGTAGCTTCGGTGTATGGTTTGAGCCCCGTTACATCTTCCGCGCAGGCCGACTCGACTAGTGAGCTATTACGCTTTCTTTAAAGGGTGGCTGCTTCTAAGCCAACCTCCTAGCTGTCTAAGCCTTCCCACATCGTTTCCCACTTAACCATAACTTTGGGACCTTAGCTGACGGTCTGGGTTGTTTCCCTTTTCACGACGGACGTTAGCACCCGCCGTGTGTCTCCCATGCTCGGCACTTGTAGGTATTCGGAGTTTGCATCGGTTTGGTAAGTCGGGATGACCCCCTAGCCGAAACAGTGCTCTACCCCCTACAGTGATACATGAGGCGCTACCTAAATAGCTTTCGAGGAGAACCAGCTATCTCCGAGCTTGATTAGCCTTTCACTCCGATCCACAGGTCATCCGCTAACTTTTCAACGGTAGTCGGTTCGGTCCTCCAGTTAGTGTTACCCAACCTTCAACCTGCCCATGGATAGATCGCCCGGTTTCGGGTCTATTCCCAGCGACTAGACGCCCTATTAAGACTCGCTTTCGCTACGCCTCCCCTATTCGGTTAAGCTCGCCACTGAAAATAAGTCGCTGACCCATTATACAAAAGGTACGCAGTCACCCAACAAAGTGGGCTCCCACTGCTTGTACGCATACGGTTTCAGGATCTATTTCACTCCCCTCTCCGGGGTTCTTTTCGCCTTTCCCTCACGGTACTAGTTCACTATCGGTCAGTCAGTAGTATTTAGCCTTGGAGGATGGTCCCCCCATATTCAGACAAAGTTTCTCGTGCTCCGTCCTACTCGATTTCATGACCAAGAGATTTTCGCGTACAGGGCTATCACCCACTATGGCCGCACTTTCCAGAGCGTTCCGCTAATCTCAAAGCCACTTAAGGGCTAGTCCCCGTTCGCTCGCCACTACTAAGGGAATCTCGGTTGATTTCTTTTCCTCAGGGTACTTAGATGTTTCAGTTCCCCTGGTTCGCCTCTTGCACCTATGTATTCAGTACAAGATAACCATCTTATGATGGCTGGGTTCCCCCATTCAGACATCTCCGGATCAAAGTCTGTTTGCCGACTCCCCGAAGCTTTTCGCAGGCTACCACGTCTTTCATCGCCTCTGACTGCCAAGGCATCCACCGTATGCGCTTCTTCACTTGACCATATAACCCCAAGCAATCTGGTTATACTGTGAAGACGACATTCGCCGAAAATTCGATAATACTCAATTAAGAGCAACTCACAAATTTTACCTTAGCCTGATCCGTTACCAGTGAAAGTAACGYTCAGTCTATCTTTCTATCACATACCCAAATTTTTAAAGAACGAACTAGTCAAAGACTAGAAATCAACATTCACCATCTCTCGATGGAATGCTCATTTCTAAGCTTTCAAACTTCAGAAGCAGTAGTGGTGGAGCCAAACGGGATCGAACCGTTGACCTCCTGCGTGCAAGGCAGGCGCTCTCCCAGCTGAGCTATGGCCCCGTATTTCTACAGGCGTTTCCCACACAAAATTGGTGGGTCTGGGCAGATTCGAACTGCCGACCTCACCCTTATCAGGGGTGCGCTCTAACCAACTGAGCTACAGACCCAATTTCGGGCTGCTTCTTTCGTCTTCTTCAATGAATCAAGCAATTCGTGTGGGAACTTATGGAGCAGCTGATGTCGTCGATTAAGGAGGTGATCCAGCCGCAGGTTCCCCTACGGCTACCTTGTTACGACTTCACCCCAGTCATGAATCACACCGTGGTAACCGTCCTCCCGAAGGTTAGACTAGCTACTTCTGGTGCAACCCACTCCCATGGTGTGACGGGCGGTGTGTACAAGGCCCGGGAACGTATTCACCGCGACATTCTGATTCGCGATTACTAGCGATTCCGACTTCACGCAGTCGAGTTGCAGACTGCGATCCGGACTACGATCGGTTTTATGGGATTAGCTCCACCTCGCGGCTTGGCAACCCTCTGTACCGACCATTGTAGCACGTGTGTAGCCCAGGCCGTAAGGGCCATGATGACTTGACGTCATCCCCACCTTCCTCCGGTTTGTCACCGGCAGTCTCCTTAGAGTGCCCACCATWACGTGCTGGTAACTAAGGACAAGGGTTGCGCTCGTTACGGGACTTAACCCAACATCTCACGACACGAGCTGACGACAGCCATGCAGCACCTGTCTCAATGTTCCCGAAGGCACCGATCCATCTCTGGAAAGTTCATTGGATGTCAAGGCCTGGTAAGGTTCTTCGCGTTGCTTCGAATTAAACCACATGCTCCACCGCTTGTGCGGGCCCCCGTCAATTCATTTGAGTTTTAACCTTGCGGCCGTACTCCCCAGGCGGTCAACTTAATGCGTTAGCTGCGCCACTAAGAGCTCAAGGCTCCCAACGGCTAGTTGACATCGTTTACGGCGTGGACTACCAGGGTATCTAATCCTGTTTGCTCCCCACGCTTTCGCACCTCAGTGTCAGTATCAGTCCAGGTGGTCGCCTTCGCCACTGGTGTTCCTTCCTATATCTACGCATTTCACCGCTACACAGGAAATTCCACCACCCTCTACCATACTCTAGCTCGACAGTTTTGAATGCAGTTCCCAGGTTGAGCCCGGGGATTTCACATCCAACTTAACGAACCACCTACGCGCGCTTTACGCCCAGTAATTCCGATTAACGCTTGCACCCTCTGTATTACCGCGGCTGCTGGCACAGAGTTAGCCGGTGCTTATTCTGTCGGTAACGTCAAAATTGCAACGTATTAGGTTACAACCCTTCCTCCCAACTTAAAGTGCTTTACAATCCGAAGACCTTCTTCACACACGCGGCATGGCTGGATCAGGCTTTCGCCCATTGTCCAATATTCCCCACTGCTGCCTCCCGTAGGAGTCTGGACCGTGTCTCAGTTCCAGTGTGACTGATCATCCTCTCAGACCAGTTACGGATCGTCGCCTTGGTGAGCCATTACCTCACCAACTAGCTAATCCGACCTAGGCTCATCTGATAGCGCAAGGCCCGAAGGTCCCCTGCTTTCTCCCGTAGGACGTATGCGGTATTAGCGTCCGTTTCCGAACGTTATCCCCCACTACCAGGCAGATTCCTAGGMATTACTCACCCGTCCGCCGCTCTCAAGAGAAGCAAGCTTCTCTCTACCGCTCGACTTGCATGTGTTAGGCCTGCCGCCAGCGTTCAATCTGAGCCATGATCAAACTCTTCAGTTCAAACATCTTTGGGTTTTTAAGAAACCCTAAACTTGGCTCAGCAATCGTTGGTTACATCTTTGATTTCTCGCGGAGTAACTTGTGATGCTGATAATCTTGTTGACTATCAGTCTGACTCCACAAGCACCCACACGAATTGCTTGATTCAGTTGTTAAAGAGCGGTTGGTTAAGATCTTTCGTCTCAACCGAGGCGCGCATTCTACAGCAGCCTCTGTTGCTGTCAAGTGGTTATTTTCAGAAGTTTTCAAAGTTTCGCTTGGAAATCTTTAACAACTTCAACCACTTGCGCTTCCGATCACTCGGTAGCGGGAGGCGAATTCTACAGCGTTACACGCTGCTGTCAACACCTCTTTTTCAACTCCTTTCGGACTTCGATGAACTGAAGCCACTCACTGCCGAAAACTGCGTAACTCTTTGTTTACCAAGGAGTTTTCCGTTTCGACTGCGCCGGAAGTGGGGCGAATTATAGACAYCCTGAATCTGCCGTCAAGCACTGATT
>NZ_JBFUBK010000049.1:0-41344 GCF_056405815.1 Pseudomonas sp. P1_F1_2
GTTCAAAAAATCGCAGCCTCGTTTCACTCGACAGCTGCTACAGGGGCCCGGTCAGTGTGTAAATGAAAACTCAACTGCCGCCGTCTTCATTCAAGCCCCGAGACGCCAGAAAACCTGCGATGTAGTCGATAAACGCCAAGACCTTCGCGGTTGCCCGGCGATGGCTCGGGTACACCGCCAGAATGTGCGGGCCAAAGCTGTCCGGGTCGATGTCATAGTCGGCCATCAGCCGCACCAGCCGGCCGTCGGCAAGGTATGGCGCGGCGCTCCACAACGGCGTGTGCAGCAAACCGCGCCCGGCCAGCGCGTTGGCCAGCAACAGGTCGTAATTGTCGCTGCGCAGTCGCGGTGAAACCGGTTGAGGCAGGCTCAGACGCTGCCCGTCGCGTTCGACCCACCAGAATTCGCGACTGAGCAACGGATGGCGGTACAACAGCCATTCGTGGTCATCCAGGGTTTGTGGGGTGACAGGCAGCGTTTTACGCGCCAGATAAGCCGGGCTGCCACACAGGGCCAGGCGATTACTGCCGACAACGCGAGCAATCAGCCCCGGCAAGTCGTCGTGGCCTTCGCGCAAGGCGAGGTCGTAACCGCTTTCCAACAAATTGACGAACTCATCGCACAAGTCCACTTGCAGATTGATCTGCGGGTATTGCTCCAGAAAGCCGCCACACACTTGATCGAGAAACGCCTGCCCATAGGCCAGCGGCGCGGTGATTTTCAGATTGCCGCGCAGGCCATGCTGCAATTGCTCGATTTCCTCACCCGCCTCCTCCAGCCGCTGCAACACCTGGCGCGCGGTTTCCAGATAAAGCCGCCCGGACTCGGTCAACAGAATCCGTCGAGTGCTGCGCTCGAACAACCGGGCGCCGAGCTCGGCTTCCAGGTGATTGACCGCTTTGGTCAGGGCCGACGGGGTTTTACCCAGCTGCTCGGCGGCACGGCTGAAGCTGCCGAGTTGCGCCGTGACCACGAACATTTTCAACGCACCCAGCTTGTCCATACTTTTTCCATTCCGGCAAAAACGTTTTTCGTGAGGAAGGCGTTCTGCTGCGCACAAGCAGCCACTAATCTGGCCATCAGACGCAATAACAAGGAAACATTCAATGAAAAGATTCATCCCGAATCTATTGATGGCCGCAGTGAGTTTTGCCTCGATGGAAGCCATGGCAGCCACCGACCTGGTGCTGATCAATGGCAAGATTTTCACCGCTGACCGCACCCAACCGAAGGTGCAGGCGCTGGCAGTACAAGACGGCAAGGTGCTGCAAGTGGGCAGCGATGCGCAGATCAAGGTCTTGATCACACCGGAAACAAAAGTGGTGGATCTGGGCGGTAAAACCCTGATGCCCGGTCTGATCGACACCCATTCCCATGCGATTTTCGGCGGCCTGGAAATGGTCGTGGCCAACATGGAAGACGAGGTGGTCGAGCTCGACGAACTGGAAAAACGCCTGCGCGGCTGGCGTGACGACGGTAAGGCCAAACACGGCGATGTACTGACCGTGGCCGGCATGAGCTCGGTTTACTGGGCGCAGGCCGAGGCCCTGGGCAAAAAATTCAACACCGGTGAATGGGCCGATGTGCCCGTGGTGTTCACCGGCAGCGACCACCACACGGCCTGGGCCAACGACTTCATGCTCAAGCGCGCCGGCGTCGATGCCGCGTTGCTCAAGTCATTGCCCGCCGCCGAAGTCGACACCATTGGCAAGCGCGCCGATGGCACCCCCAACGGTTTCCTGGTGGACGCCGGGTGGGACCGAGTGTCCTCGAAAATGCCGGTGCCGAGCACCGCCGATATGCTCAAAGCCGCCCAATCGGCCGTGCGCTACAACAACAGCTTCGGCATCACGGCGTGGATGGACCCCGCCGCCAATGCCGCGCCCGGCGAACCGCTGTTCGCACTCAAACCCACGGAAAAAACCGTTGGCGTGCTCCCTGCCTATAAGGCGCTGGCCGAAAGCGGTGACATGAGCGTCCACGTGGCCGCCCTGCTGGTGGCCAACTCGAAAAGCGTGCCGGCCGATCTCGATACGCTGGACAAGGTTCGCCAGCAATTCCAGGGCATCCCGAACCTGACCCTGCCGGGCGTGAAGATTTTCGCCGACGGCGTGATCGAATTCCCGGCCCAGAGCGCGGCAATGATCGACCCTTACAGCAACTCGCACAAACAGGGCGAACTGCTGATCGATCCGAAGCATTTCGGCGAACTGGTCAGCGCCATCGACCAGCGCGGCTGGCTGGTGCACATCCATGCGATCGGTGATCGCGCGGTGCGTGAGTCGCTGAACGGCATCGCCCAGGCACGCAAGGATCGCCAGAGCGGCGTGACGCACTCGATCACGCACTTGCAAATCGTCAATCCGAAAGAGTTTGCGCGGTTCAAACCGCTCAACGTCATCGCCTCGATGCAACTGCTGTGGGCCTCGGCCGACGACTACACCACGGACATGATCAAGCCTTACGTCAGCGCCCTCGCCTTCCGTTACCAATACCCGGCGCATTCGCTGCTCAAACAAGGCGCGACGATTTCGGGCGCCAGTGACTGGCCGGTGTCCTCGCCCAACCCGTGGAACGCCATGGCCCAGGCCATCACCCGCGTCGGTCCGCTGGGCGTGTTGAATGCCAAAGAAGCTGTCGACCGCGAAACGATGTTCTACGCCTACACCGCGAACGCCGCGCGCACCATCGGCCTGGAAAAACAGATCGGTTCGCTGACCCCAGGCAAGCAGGCTGACTTCATCGTGCTGGACCGTGACGTTTTCACCGTCGACAACAAGGCCCTGCACGACACAAAAGTGCTGCAAACCTGGTTTGCCGGCCGCGAAGTCTACGCCCCCACCCTCTAATAAAAATCCACGGTCACCCCTGCCCGACCCCGCGCTCAACGCCGGGGCCCGGCGCAGCTTTGCGTAAAAAAACTGCCCATAAAACAATCACAACATCGGGACTTTATTCATGAAAGCTTTCACCCTGTTCGCCCTCGGATCCCTGAGCCTGCTGCCATTGAGCAGCCAAGCCATTGTCCTCAATGATGACTTTTCCGTACTGGTGGACCTGACCCTGGCGAGCGATTACCGCACCCGCGGCATTTCACAAACTCAGAATGATCCCGCCGTGCAGGCCGGCGTGACCCTCACTCACAGCACGGGGTTGTACGTGGGGGCCTGGAGTTCGAATGTCGACTTCGGTGGCGGCCTGAAAACCCGCCAGGAAATCGACTACTACGCCGGCTGGTTTTGGGAAGCCACCGAAGACGTCAACCTGGACGTCGGTTACCTGAAATACTCGTACCCGAAAGAAAGCCAGTTCAACCAGAGCGAGGTCTACAGCATTCTCAGCGTCTACGGGGTGAAGTTCGGCGCCTACTATTCCGACGATGCGCCGGGCATCGAAAGCGAGCAGAACTCGCTGTACACCTATGTCGGTTACGAAACCCACTTGCCGTATGACACGGGCCTGAAACTGCGCTACGGCAACATGGACTTCAAGGACCCGCACCTGTACTCAAGCTCGGGCCACACCGAAGATTCGTACCGCGAATGGGAAGTCAAACTGACCCACGAACTGGCCGGCGTGATGCTGGGCTTGAGCTACGTCGACACCGACCTGTCGAAAAGCCAATGCGCCAGCAACTGGGGGTTTGACGACGTGTGCAGTGCGACCGTAGTGGCGAGTGTCAGCAAGTCCTTCTGACTGCGCACATCCCCCCTGTGGGAGCGGGCTTGCCCGCGATGAGGCCATTACATTCAACATCTATACCGAATGTCAGTCCGCCATCGCGGGCAAGCCCGCTCCCACATTAAATTTCAATAGACTCGCAAATGAGTTGTGCCAGGTAGGGCCACGGGTAGATGCCGCGTTCGTGGCCGTCGCTGAACACCAGTTGCAGGCCATAACCCTGGGCATTGAGTTCAACCACACGAATGCGCGGATCAACCTTTACCGTCAGCCCTTGCAGCCGAAACGCCCGGCACTGCGAGCACGGGCATTGGCGCCGCAACTCGGCATGTCCCAGCCACTGTTCACGCCCATCCGGCCAGTTCAATCGCAGCTGCTGTTTCCCCTGGGAGTTGACCACGGCCAACGGGTTCATTGCAGTTGACTCAAGGCGATGCGCACGGCTTTGCGTACTTCCGGGTCGCCGTCGTCTTGCGCGGCCTGCAAGGCGGCGATGGCGCCTTTGTCGTTCAATTCGCCAAGGGCCAGCGCCGCTTCCTTGCGCAGGTTGCTGATGCGGTGGCCGAGGGATTCGATCAGTGCGTCGAGGGCCGGGGCGTAACGCAAGCGGCCGAGGCTGCGGGTGGCACGCAGGCGGACTTGCCAGTAATCATCGCTCAAGGCTTCGACCAAGGCGTCGCCGGCATCCCTGTGACCGACTTTGCCCAGTGTGGTCGCGGCTTCTTCGCGCACTTGCCAGGCGTTGTCCTGCAACGCTTGGCAGAGCGCCGGCAGCACTTGCGCGTCGGATGCCAAACCGAGGGCCCCGGTGGCGGCGCGGCGAACTTCGGTGTCCGGGTCCTGACTGGCCAATCGGGCCAGGGCCGGCAAGGCATCGAGTTGCTTGAGCCAGCCGAGTACGCCGACCGCTTCGCGCCGGACACTGGCGTCCTCATCGTTCAACGCCACGATTGCAGCACCGGCGGCATCAGGAAACCGCAACTCACGCAACGCCCTGAACGCGGCAATGCGCACGCTGATCGCGGCATGCGCCGTCCATGGCAGAATCACCCGGCCCGCTGCTTCGCTTTTGAGCAAACTGAGGCTTTGTGCAGCGGCCGATTGCACGGTCAACGAGGGATCGGTCAGCGCCTGACACAGCGCTTCGACCACGGGTTCTTCCTCCCAGGCTTCGAGCAAGCGGGCGGCCTCGGCGCGGACTTCTTCGGTGGGGTCTTCGGCCAGTCGATTCACCAGCCACAGCAAGCCATCCGGTTCTTCAAGGTCGGCCAGTTTAATCAGCGCGATGCGGCGCACGCCGGGATCGTCATCGGTCAGGCGCGGTTGCAGGGCAAGGATGTCGTCGTTATCGGTTACATCGAATAGAGAGGTCATAGGGCAAATCGCGGCAGTTTGTTTTCAGGGGGGAGTCCGAGAGGGTTCAGGCGCGGTAGCTGCCGACCGTCTTCGTGACGCAGTAATTCGAGGCAATGGCGCTTCAAGCGGGAAAATTCAGGGCTCGTCACCAGCTCGGTGGTGCGAGGCCTGGGGAAGTCGAGGCGCACGTCTTCGATGATGCGGCCCGGTCGAGTGCTCATGACCAGCAGGCGATCGGCGAGGAACAGCGCTTCGTCGATGTCGTGGGTGACGAACACCACGGTGGTGCGGATCCGCGTCCAGATGTCCAGCAGCAGTTCCTGCATGTTCAGCCGAGTCAGCGCGTCGAGCGCACCGAAGGGTTCGTCCATCAGCAACAGGCGCGGGCGATTGATCAGCACCCGGGCGATTTCCACCCGTTGCTGCATACCGCCGGAGAGCTGATCCGGCCAGCGTTCGGCAAAACCTTTCAGCCCCACCAACGCAAGAATTTCATCGGCGGCGCGATGCCGTTCGGCCTTGCCGATGCCACGCATTTTCAGGCCGAAGGCGACGTTGTCGCGCACGGTTCGCCAAGGAAACAACGTGTGATGCTGGAACACCATGCCGCGCTGCGGCGACGGGCCCGACACTGGCGCACCATCGACCTTGAGACTGCCGGCACGCGGTTGCAGGTGCCCGGCCAGTGCGCCGAGCAATGTCGACTTGCCGCAACCGGACGGCCCGAGAATGCACACGAACTGCCCGGCTTCAATCTGGCAATCCAGACCTTGCACGGCTTCGAAAGCGTGTGYGCCGTCGCCGAGAACGATAGACAACTGGCGGATGTCGATCCGCCCTTCCGGGGTTTGCATCACGCTCATCAGGCTTTTCCTCGTGGTCGGTGCCAAGGCGTGAACAGCCCGCCGAGGCGTTTGATCAGCAGGCTGCTGCCCATCCCCAACACACCGATCAGCAACATCCCGACCACGATGTCGGCATAGTTCTGGATGGTGTACGACTCCCAGGTGTAATAGCCGATGCCGTATTGGCCGGAGATCATTTCGGCGGTGACCAGGCAAAACCATGAAGTGCCCATGCCGATGGCCAGGCCTGTGATGATGCTTGGCGCGGCGCCGGGCAGGATTACTTCCAGCAGGATCGCCCGCCGCCCTGCCCCCAGGCTTCGGGCCGAGGCGATCAGGCGTGGGTCGACGCCTTCGACGCCATGCACGGTGTTGAGCAGAATCGGAAACAACGCCCCGGTGAAGGTGATGAAGACCATCGACAGTTCCGAGGACGGGAACATCAGGATCGCCAATGGAATCCAGGCAACGGCGGGAATCGGGCGCAGGACCTCCAAGGGTGGCAGCAGCACATCTTCGGCCCATTTCGAGCGGCCGATGGCCAGGCCCAGGGCGATGCCGACGATCAGCGCGGCGAGGTAACCGGCGAAGACCCGGCTGAGGCTGCTGCTCAGGTGTTGGACGAATTTGCCGGAGTCGCCGAGGCTCAAGGCGGCGTTAATGACTGCCAAGGGTGTTGGCACATTGGCGAAGGTGACCAGGCCAAGGTTCCAGTGGCCACTGGCGGCGAGTTGCCAGAACAAAAGGCAGAGCAGCAGCGAGGCTGATCTGGGGAGCCAGCGTAAAAACATAGTCCTACCTCTCGTTCCCACGCTCTGCGTGGGAACGCATCCCGTGACGCTCTGCGTCACATTCATTGCGGAACGCGGAGCGTCCCTGGCGGCATTCCCACGCAGAGCGTGGGAACGATCTTCAAGCCCGCTCCCACAGGGAATTGCACTGTTCTGAAATTAGCGTGCGGCAACGGCCTGGGTGGTGGCTTCGCTGAAGTCGAGGACTTTGCCGCCCTGGGCCGTGGCGAACTGCTGGGCCTGGCCTTTGAGCAGGAAGGCGCTCAGCTGCCCTTGCGCATCACTGGCAAACCACGCCTGATCCGCCAGCAACTTGATCCCGCTGTCGCTCGCCTGGGCATACACCGCGCGGATGTTTTTGCCTTCCTGCTTGAGGCTGGCCAAGGCGCTGAATGCCGCTTGCGCCGAGGCGTATTGGCGGACTTTCGGCTCGCCGCGCACCCAGATTTCCGCCACATGGCTGACGTCAGTGATCGCCTTCCCGTTCGCTGCATCCACGGCTTTCAGAGGTGTCTGCGCGTAGTTGGCCAGTTGCGCGGTGTAGTCGAGGTTCGACGCCTTGAACGCGGCGCGGATGTATTGATCGTCGATAAAGGTGTTTAGATCGAGACCGCGATCCGCCTTCTTCAACAGCTTGAGGGTGTCGATAGCAGTGCCGACCGCCTGACGGTATTCCGGCTTCCAGCTCAGGTCGCGGGTCTGCACGCCCAACGGCCCGTGGAACAGGTAATTGACCTCGGCATCGACCCCGGTGACTTGGGCGATCAACTCGCTGTACTTCTCCGGTTCAGCGGCGAGCAACTGATTGGCCTCGATGCTCGCCCGCAGATAAGCGACGACAATTTCCGGGTATTTTTTGGCATACGCCTGATCCACCAACGCGCCATGGAACGTCGGTGCATTGGCCTGGGCACCGTCGTAAATCTTGCGGGCGAAACCACGGCTCGGGAACAGTTCGGCGAACGGCACGAAGTCCGCATGTGCGTCGATCTTCCCGGCCTGCAACGCCGAGCCTGCGACTTCTGGCGGCTGGGCGATGATGTTCACGTCTTTGAGCGGGTCCCAACCCTGAGCGGCCACCGCGCGCAGCAACATGCCATGGGCCGTCGAGGCGAACGGAACCGAGATGGTCTTGCCCTTCAACTCCGCCAACGACTGCACGCCCGAGGCGCTCGGCACCACGATGCCGTTGCCGCTGCCCTTGATACTGCCCGAGAGCACGCTGATAAACAGGCTGTGCTTGCCGGCGGTTTCGAACGCCACGCCGTTGAACGAGCCAGGGAAATCGGCCATGGCGCCGAAGTCGAGTTTTCCGGCGACCATCTCGTTAGTCAGCGGTGCGCCACTCGTGAAGTTCTTCCACTCGACCTCGTATTTCGCGTCTTTGTACTGGCCGTCGTGGGGCAGGTATTTGTCGAGCAGCCCGAGTTCACGAATCAACAGTCCGCCAGCGGCGCAATTGATCGTGGTGTCCTGGGTGCCAATGGCAATGCGGATGGTTTCGGCCGACGCCGACAGGGTGAATGAGGCCAGTACCAGACCGGCTAAAGCTGCACGCAACATAAGTGTTTCCCCTCGAATCATTTATAGGATGTTCGTCTCCGCCACGATCAGGGCGTGGTGGGAAACGAGGGGTGGTTTGAAGCTGGCGTCCGGTGTTGCCGGATGGCTTTTTGTTGTCTGTGGCGAACTCATCGCGGGCGAGCCCGGCTCCCACAGTGATTTGTGCTGAATCCAAAATTTTGCAGACACCAAAGAAACCTGTGGGAGCCGGGCTTGCCGCGATGGCGTCCGACCATTCAGCGCAACAGGTAAGGAATTTCAACTTTCACAGCGCCAGTCGGACAGTCCTTTTCGCACGGCATGCAGTACCAGCATTCGTCGAAGGCCATGTAGGCTTTTTGCGTGGCCGGGTTGATCGCCAGCAGGTCCATCGGGCAGACGTCGACGCACACGGTGCAGCCTTTGTGGGCGATGCAAAGATCCTCATCGACCGTGACGGGCGCGTTGGAGCGGAAGAAGATTTCCTGGGGTTGATAGGCCATTTTCGGTCTCTCTCTTGTGTGTAGCTCAGGCCGCAAAGGCGCCCACGCGCAGCCGGTCGTAGGCCTGCATTTCATCGACGTCCAGCGCGATGATGTAAGGTTCGACGGCTTTCTTGAAACTGCTCATCAAGCCGTTTTCATCCTTTTTCAGGTGGCAATGGCAGAACCAGTCGCTGTCGTTGCGTTGCGGGTGATCGACGCGATAGTGGTAAAGCCCCCAGCGGCTTTCAGCACGGAACAGCGAGGCCCTTGCGGCCATTTCGGCGCAATCGCGGATCATGCTGACTTCCATGGCGCGCATCAGTTCGTGGGCGTTGTGGGCTTTGATCTGATCGAGATCGCGCTGGATATCACTGAAGCGTTGCAGGCCGATCTGCATTTTCTTGGTCACTTTCGGCGGTTGCAGGTAGTCGTTCACAAAGCGCCGCAGCTTGTACTCGACTTGCGCGGGTGGCAGACCGTGTTCGCGGTCCAGCGGTGCGTAAACCCTTTGTTTCTCCGTCTCGATTTGTTGGGCATCGATGGCTGAGAACTCGCGCCCGGCGACGAAATCCGCCGCGTTGGTGCCGGCAAACCAACCGTAAGTGAACGCACCGAGCATGTAGTTGTGCGGCACTGCCGCCATGTCACCCGCCGAGTACAACCCCTTCACCGAAGTCTCCGCCCGCTCGTTGACCCACACGCCCGACGCCGAATGCCCGCTGCAAAAACCGATCTCTGAGATGTGCATCTCGACCATCTGCGTGCGGTAGTCAGTGCCACGATTGGCATGGAACTGGCCGCGACTCGGGCGTTCGTTGCTGTGCAGGATCTCTTCGATGTTCTGGATGGTTTCCTCGGCCAGGTGATCGAGTTTGAGGAACACCGGGCCGTTGCCGCTTTCGAGTTCCTGGTGGAACTCCCACATCATCTGGCCGCTCCAGTAGTCGCACTCGATGAAGCGCTCGCCCTTGTTATTCGCGGTGTAGCCGCCCAACGGACCGGTGACGTACGCGCAGGCCGGGCCGTTGTAATCCTTGATCAGCGGATTGATCTGGAAGCATTCCAGGTTCGCCAGTTCGGCCCCGGCGTGATACGCCATGGCGTAACCGTCGCCGGCATTGGTCGGGTTTTCGTAGGTGCCCATCAGGTAGCCCGAGGCCGGCAAACCCAGACGTCCGGCGGCGCCGCAGCACAGGATCACCGCTTTGGCCTTGATCACATGGAAGTCGGCGGTGCGGCAGTCGAACCCCATCACGCCGTTGACCGCGCCCTCTTCATCCGTCAGCAATCGGGTGCAGACCAGGCGATTGGTGATGCTGACCCGTGCGCGTTTCAACTGGCGATACAAAACCTTTTTGATGTCATGCCCTTCCGGCATCGGCAGCACGTAGGCGCCCATGTGGTGGACTTTTTTCACCGCGTAGTCGCCGGTTTCGTCCTTCTCGAACTTCACGCCCCAGCGGTCTAGCTGCTCGATGGTTTCAAAACTGTGCGTGGCATAGGCGTACACCGCCGCCTGATTGACGATGCCGTCATTGGCGATGGTGATTTCCTTGGTGTACTGCTCCGGCGTCGAGTGGCCGGGAACGATCGCGTTATTCAGGCCGTCCATGCCCATGCTGATCGCGCCGCTGCGTTTGACGTTGGCCTTGTCGATCAACAACACGCGCAAGTCGCGGTTGCGCTCCTTGGCCTYGATCGCCGCCATCGGTCCTGCGGTACCGCCGCCGATCACGACGATGTCGTATTCCTGTTCGAGGGTGCTTCTGGTTGTAGAGCTGCGCGTCATGCCTGTGCCCCTTTTTGCCGGTCGATTCGCAAGCGGTACTGGAAGGCATCGCCGCGGTAGTAAAGGTGTTCGAAGTCCACCGGCCGACCGTTTGCATCGTGGGTCAGTCGTTCGATGCGCATGATGGGCGAGCCCGGTTCGACGTTCAGTGCACGGGTCAGATCGCTGTCGGCCAAGACGGCATCAATGGCCAGGTCGGCGTGACCGAGGGCCAGGCCGCAGTCGTTTTCGAGGATCAGGAAAATGTCGCGGGTGACCAGATCAGCCTTCTCCAGGCGTTCGCCGAGGGCTCTGGGCAGGTAGGTGATTTCCAGCGAAATCGGTTCGCGGTTGATCAAACGAACCCGTTTGATCTGCGCCACGATTTCACCTTCGGCCACCTCTAAACGCTCGGCGACGAGTTTGTCGGCGGCGATGAATTTGAAGCTGCGCAGGCGGTTGATCACCTCATAGCCGCGACCGGTCATGGACTCGGCCAGGCCTTGCAGGGTGCTGACGTTCTGGAAGGTTTTCGGTTTGGCGACAAAGGTGCCTTTGCCGTGGATCTTGAAGATCAGCCCTTCCTTTTGCAGATCCCCCAGGGCCTGGCGCACGGTGATGCGGCTGACTTTGAACAACGAGCCGAGCTCGCTTTCGGAAGGCATCTGGCTGTCTTGCGGGTATTCACCGTCGAGGATGCGAGCGCGCAATATGTCCCGCAGTTGGGTGTGCAACGGGATGCTGCTCAGGGATAGAACGTTATCAGTCATGGCAGATCACTTGTTATAACGAGTTATAACGTGATCTTAGAGAGCCTGCAGGAGGGTTGAGAAATACTGTTTGAGCATAAGGTTAGATGCGTCGGACACACCCGAACCTCTGTAGCAGCTGCCGAGCACCGCGAGGCTGCGTCCGGCTGCGTAGCAGTCGTGAAATCTGATGACTCAGTGTGTCTGGCTAACCTTGCATGCAGGGTTTGCGACTGCTGCGCAGCCGGACGCAGCCTCGCGGTGCTCGGCAGCTGCTACATCGACTTGGTTCAGGTGCGCTTGAGGATCTGGTCCATCACCCAATCGGTTTTCAACGCTTCCCCGGCGACTGCCGGGTGCTGCGTGTCACCCCGAATGTGCGCGTTCATGCCCAGCACGTGGTGCCACTGGATGTGTTCGTGATGGTCGATGCTCAGGCTGAGTTGCTCATCCGCATCAAGTTGCACCGGGTGCTCATCGAACACCGAGAAACGGATCCGCCCCCGGCTGCCGATCAGCTCGACGCGATCCTCGCGCCGATCCGCCACGAAGTTCCAGCAACCCATGCCCGTCGCCCCCGAGGCAAACCGCCAACTGGCGCTGACCGCATCTTCGGCGGCATACAACTCGGCCTGTCGCGCGGTGAAACCGGCAACGTCGGTGATGTCACCGAGCAGGTACTGAAACAGGTCAAACCCGTGGCTGGCGAGGTCGGCGAAGTAGCCGCCACCGGCAACACGCGGGTCCGTGCGCCAGTTGTCCGTGCCGGCCAAATCAACCGGCGACGCTGCTTTGGTGAGTGTCCAGGTCAGGTGCCGGACCTCACCGATTCGCCCCGCATCCAGCCACTGCCGCACTTGCTGAAAGCGCGGCAACGAGCGTCGGTAGTAGGAAACGAACAGGTGCAATCCGGCGTCGGCAAAGACCTTTTGCATCTCGCGACTTTGCCCGGCATTCAGCGACATCGGTTTTTCGACGCAGCAATGTTTGCCGGCAGCGGCCACCAACAGGCTGTAGGCGTGATGACTGTCTGGCGGCGTGGCGATGTACACCGCGTCCACCTCGGGATCGTTGATCAGTGCTTGCGCGTCGGTGTACACCCGGGCGATGCCATGGCGCGAGGCGTAATCCGTCACCGCGTCCAGGCGCCGCCCCATCACGGCCACCAGCGCTGAACCGGGGGCCTTGTAAAAGGCTGGCCCGCTCTTGCGCTCGGCGACACTGCCGCAACCGATCATGCCCCAACGCACCACGTCCATCATCACGTCCCGAGGGTTAGCCGATGCGCAAGGCGCGCAGGTCCAGGCGACCGTCCTTGAGCGGCGGGCACCAGTAGTAGCCGCCCGTGATCGGGCGACTGATGCGGTACAAGCCGTCGGTGATGCCGTCTTCCAGACCGCTCATGCGCCGCAGTTGCGCTTCAAAGGCGTCGAGGGAAAAGCCAAACGCGAGGAACATCAGGCCTGCGCGATCACCTTCGATCCATGGCATTGAACGACGGACCACAAACGCCTCGGGCGCGAAGCTTTCCTGGGCGGTGCGCTTGACGTGGGCCGAGACCGGCGCGTCGTCGAGTTCTTCGTTGTCGCTCAAACGACGGCCCATGATGTTGTCTTTCTCATGGGACGGCATCGCGTGGAAGCCCTTGAGGTCATGCTGCCACTGCTGGATCGCGGCAAAGCTGCCACCGACCAGGCCCTCAGCGCCCTCGCCCAACAGGGCGGCGGCGACGGCGGCTTCATCGTGCGGGTTTTCGGTGCCGTCTTCGTAACCGGTCAGGTCGTGGCCGCTCATGTGGCGAAAGGTTTCGTTCATCTGCACCAGGCGCAAGGCCGGCGCCAGAGCGGCTTCGATGGCCTGGCTGCGATTGAGCAATTCGCCACGGTCGACGCCGTGCAGCCAGCACCACAATGCGTGTTGCGTCGACGGGTTATCGACGCCAACACCGGTCAACGCCGGAAAGGCTCGCAGGCCGTCAACCTGCGCGTGCAACGCCTTGACCAGCGATTCGCCGAAACCGACGACAGCCGATTTCCCGTCCACCAGTTGCATCAAGTTGTCGAGCGCGACTGGCAATGCTTCGGCGCATTCGAGGGCGAAGAACATATGGCGGGCTTGAGGCGGAACGGGGGTGGCGAGAATGCCCGGCTGGTAATAACTCATATGAACTCCTTGAAAAAGAGCATGGAGTTTAACCGGGGATGAGCATTTATGTGCAGTCTCGTGTAGCAGCTGACGAGCAGCGCGAGGCTGCGTTCGGCTGCGAAGCAGTCGTAATTCCTCTGTGCAAGGTGTGCCTGACACACCGCACTGCCTGGTTTCACGACTGCTTCGCAGCCGAACGCAGCCTCGCGCTGCTCGTCAGCTGCTACAGGGGGTCGAGTATCGGGGTTTCGTTGCGGAACGCGCTCGGGCTCATGCCCGTCCAGCGCTTGAAGGCGCGACGAAAGCTGCGCACGTCGCTGTAGCCGACTTCCTCGGTAATGCGTTCGATGGACATGTCCGGGTTGGCCAGCAGGCTCATGGTGCGGGCCTGACGTACTTGTTCCAGCAGCGTTTCGAAGGTCAGCGCGTGTTCGGTGAGGCGGCGGCGCAAGGTGCGGCTGCTCATGTTCAGGTCGCTGGCGATTTTCTCGATGTGGCTGCCCTCGGTCAGGTCCCGGGCAATCGCCCGTTCCACCGCTTGGATCAAGTCCATTTTCTGGTGCACTTGCGCCGCTTCCAGTTCGAGCAATTGCACCGCCTGACGCAGGGCCAGGGAATGGTGATTGGGCAAGTGAACATCCAGCCAATGCGCAGCGATCACCATGCGGTTTTGCAGACAACCAAAGCGCACATCCGGCCCCAGCAGGCGCGAATACTCGCCGAGATAGTCCGGCGCGGCGTGCATGAACTCCACCGCCATCGGCTTGAAATCCGCCCCGACCAGCGCCCGGCCATACACCAGCAAACTGGCGAAAAACTCCTCGACCGCAAACAGCTGCACGTCGGCGAACGGCAAGCGGCATTCGACGTCGACAAATACCCGGTCACCCGACTCCTCCACGCTCGACACGACAATGCCGCCAGAGGTGTGCTGATGCCGAATGCCCAGCTCAAAGGCATCGCGCAAGGTCTTGCACAGCGACAGCACATGCCCCAGCAACCCCAGCGTGCCGAGCACATTTTGCGCACCCACCCACAACCCCAGCCCTTGATTGGGCAAAGCCTTGAGCGCGCGTTGAATCATCGCCACGGCCTGGCGATAGGAAATCCGTTGTGCCGGGTCCTGAAGATCTTCAAAAGTGAAACCCAGCCCTCGGCACAGGTTGTCGGGGTTGACGCCCTGTTGCTGCGCGACTTCGGCCAGGGTTTGCAGGAGAAACGGCGACACTAGCGCCAGTTCAAAGGTGGGATCGATCACTTTCATTTGCATGGGGCTATACATTCCGGGTCGAGCTGCATTCTTATTTTTGTTACCGGTTATGTCGAAGGAAGTTAGCACAGGGTTCAAAGGCTGTCCGCAGAAGCCCCCCTAAATGGCCGCCAATACCCTGCCTTGTACGGCGCAGACAGCTTATTTCTATGTTGCGGCCCTCGTATGGACGCTGGACAGCCCGCTAACAATAATAATGAGTACCCCCATGATCCTGACCCGCACGACACTTCCCCTACTGGTCATTAGCCTGGCCGGCGTCTGTGCCCTTCAACCGGCACTGGCCACCGAGGCTGGCGTGGACAACATCGGCCCCGGCACCGACGGTTTTTTCATGTTGCCGCTGTCGCCCGACAGCCTTCCGGACAACATGCTGGCGTTCAACCTCTACTACAACCACTACACCTCCACGAAGCTGAACATCAGCTCACTCGGCGGCAAGGTGCCGGACGTTGATATCGAATCCACGGCGGTCATTCCGCGCCTCGATTACCTCAGCCCATTGCGGGTATTTGGCGGCCGGCTGGCGGGCTACATCGCACAGCCGTGGCTCAAGCAGGAAGTCGCGGTGTTCGGCTTGCACGACACCCGCGAGGGCATGGGCGACACCACGGTCGCGCCGATCATTCTCTGGGACATGGGCCCGAACCTGACCCTGGGCGCGGCCGTGGAAGTCACCGTGCCCACCGGCGAATACAGCGTTGATCGCCTGGCCAACACCAGCAACAACTTCTACACCTACAAACCGTTGTTCTCCTTCACTTGGCTGCCGACGGACAGAACCGAGGTGTCGATGAAGACCACGTACAGTTTCAACGGTAAAAACAAAGACACCGATTACAAGTCAGGGCAGATTTTCCACTTCGACTATTCCGCCAGTTTCAAAATCACCGACGACCTGATGCTCGGGTTGAATGGCTACTACCTCAAGCAAACCACCGACGACAAACAGTTCGGCCACACCGTGCAATTCAATGGCCAGGACGTAAACGACGGGGTACGCGGGCAGGTGTTTGCGATTGGTCCGGCGTTGCACTGGACCTTTCTTAAGTACGCCAGCGCGGAGATTCGCTGGGCCAAGGAGTTTGATGTGGAAAACCGGCCTGAAGGGGAAATGCTGTGGGCCAAAGTCAGTATCCCTTATGCGTTCTGACAACTGATCGTTCCCGCACAACTGATCGTTCCCACGCTCTGCGTGGGTATGCAGCCCGGGACGCTCTGCGTCCCAACCAAGCGGACGCGGAGCGTCCATTGAGGCATTCCCACGCAGAGCGTGGGAACGATCAGTTATACGGAGAAATCTTCAGGAATACACAGGCCAGGTGTCGACGATCCGACCACCCCGCACCGCCAGCAAATCCCCAAACTGCAACAACACCGACTCCGTCTGGGTCGGGCGCAAAAACACCTGATCCTCAACCCCAAGCCCCACCGCTGCCGAACCATTGACCATTTCCTGATTCGAGCTGCGGCCATACACCCCGTTACTCTGCAACCCCGAGGGCGACTCGAACTCCGCCATCCAGTTGCCGCCATAGATAAAAAAAGTCTCGCGCTGATTGGTGTCCCACCAGGAAAACAGCCTGGACTTGTCATCCAGCGCCGGAATCTCCACCGCCCCGGTGCTTTTCAAAACGGGCGTGGCGATGTACGCCGCAGGCACATGCTCCACCAGTGACGGCAGGTCATAGTGAGTGGGCTTGAGCATCGCCGTGCCCACCGACACTTCAGTGCTGAGCTGTTCGTGTTCATGCATGCGATAGCTCGGGCTGCCGGCCGTATTGAGGGTCAGCCCGTCGTGCCACAAACCGGGGTATTGCTGACGGGTGAAGTCGACGCAGCGGTTGTAAATCACCATCACCTTGGCAAACAGTTCTTCGGGCGAGCCCAGAATCCCCGGCACGCCCATGCCCACGAACGGGTCGTAGCCCATGAACCCGGCAAACTCCAGGTGCTGCGGGTTCTGGCTGATCAGCGTCAGCATCTGCCCGAGTACCCCCACCTCACTGACACCACCGCGATGCAGCCCGACATCCAGCTCGATGTTCACCCGCAATCGCGTACCCAAGCCTTGGGCCAGCGCCAGGTATTGCTGCAAGCGTTCCGGCGTATCGAGCAACCACTGCAATTGCTTCGCCGGGTCGAAAGGCCCCTTGTGCGACTGATAAAACAGCTGGGCCGAACGCGCCGGCAGCGGCTTGCCCAACAGAATGTCGGCCTCGGGAAACTGCACCGCGTCATGGTTGAGAAACGGTTGATGAAACGACATCAAGCGTTGCGTGCCGGCGCGCTTGGCGATGTAGGCCAGCAGCCCCGGCGCCGGCAGTGACTTTTCCACCAGTCGCAGGTGCTTGCCACCACGTTTGACCGAAAGCATCACCGCATCGATGTTGTGATCGAGTCGGTCAAGGTCGATCAACATCACTGGCCGCATGGGCCCGTGATCCTTGAGTTCGGTGTTCAGCGCACGGAAATAATCACTGTACGGCGCGCCCCGATCACCCGGCCGCAACCAGGTGCCGACACCTGCCAACAACACGCCGACACCGGCGGCTCCCATCAAAAAATGACGCCGATTGACCGCCATCAGTTCACCCCCAGAATCGATGACAAATGCGCATTGAGGAATTTGCCGCTCGGGTCCAGCGCCTGCCGGACATGAATAAAGTCCTGCCAGCGCGGATACAGCGGCTGCAGGGTTTTCGCGTTGAGGGTGTGCAACTTGCCCCAGTGCGGCCGGCCGTTGTACTTCCAGAAAATCGGTTCGACGGCGGCAAAGAAATTGTGATGATCCATCTGGTAATGCTGATGGACCGAAATCGAGCAACTGTCGCGTCCCTCGAACATGCTCAAGGGAATGTCGTCGGCTTTGACGTAGCGGTACTCAATCGGAAACCAGGTGCGCAGGTCTTTGTCCTGAATCAGCTTGAGAATCTCGCGCAGGCACGCCGGGCCGTGTTCGGCCGGCACCGAATATTCCATTTCGTTGAAACGCACCGTGCGCACGTTGGCGTAGATGTCGAACGAGTCGCCTACCCGGTCATCGAAACTGGCGAGGTGACGCAGGTTATTGAGCATCGTGCGGCGCAGGTCCGGGAAGTCGCTGCCGTACTTGTCGATCTTCTCGATCAAGGTCACGAACTCGTTGCCGCCCTCCTCATCCGCCGGGATCGGCGGTGTGGCCGGGTCGGTGGTTTCGTTCAGGGCGATCGACAAGGCGTAGTCGGAATGGGTCACGACAAGCATTTCCCAGTGCTGGTTTTCCCGGGTGTTTTTGTCGAGGTCTTCCAGCAACTCTTCGGTCTTGGCGATCCATTGGCGCTCCCTTAACCGATACGCCGGGCGGTTTTGCAGGCGAATTTTCGTGGCCACCCCAAGCGCGCCGAGCGACACCCGCGCCGCGCTGAACACCTCTGGATGACGCGTGCTGTCGCAGTCCAGAACCTCGCCCGTGGCGGTCACCAATTGCAGGCCACAGACGTGGGCTGAATAGGATTGAAAGTTCTTGCCGGTGCCGTGGGTCGAGGTAGAGATCGCGCCCGCGAGGGTCTGGTAATCGATGTCGGCCATGTTTTGCAGGGCCTGGCCTATGTCTTTGAGCGGTGTGCCCATGCGCGACATCGGGGTGCCGGCGGCGAACTCGGCTTGCAGCGTTTTCGCGTCGTGATCGAGCAAACCGGTGAAATAACTCAGCGACAGCAAGGTGCCGTCGGTGGGCACCAAGGCGCTGAACGAATGCGCCGAACCCACCGGGCGAATCTTGCCGGGCGCCTGGCGCACCACTTGCGTCAGCTCATCCAGATTCTTTGGCGCCAACCGCGCCGCCGGCAGGCAACTCTGGCCCCCCGACCAGTTGCGCCAGGGAATCAGCCGCGGCGCGCGCAGCAGTTCGGCCAGCGCAGGCGTTGAGCCGAGCGCAGTGAAAGCGCCAATGACGCTCGCCCGTTGCAACAACTGACGCCGTGTCAGGTCCATCGTCATGAATCGCACCCTGCCGTTCTTATTGTTGGATTTGCTGGCCGGACATAAAGGCAATCAGCGCCAGGAACTGTTCTTGCGAACACTGCATGCACATCCCCATCGGCGGCATGCCGTTGAAGCCGTTGATCGCGTGATCGAGCAGCGTGTCGGCGCCTTGCAAGACTCGCGGTTCCCAGGCTTTCGTGTCGCCGGTCAGCGGCGCCCCGGCCGCCGGGTTGGCGTGGCACAGCTTGCAGCTGTTGTCGTAGACCTGCGCCAGCTCGGCGTCGGCGGGCCTGGCGGTGGCCGCTTCGCTGCGGGTTGCCGGGTTTTTCGGCTCTTCGCCACACCCCGCAAGCAACACCGCGAAGACGCCCCCCACCAAGGCAAAACAAAGGCTAGGCTTTTCAGTGAATCGGCTTGCCCGCATGGCGGTCCTCTCATGGGGTGCCCGGACAGCCGGGTGCACCTTTTTTATTGTGATCAAGCACGGGTCAACACTAAGGCACCCCGCGTGGGCGGGTTGAGGGCATTGGGGGCCAACAAAGGGGGCTTCTGAGGCCATGACCGAACACGTTGGTAAATTCGCGGTTAATCACGCTGTGCGGCAAAACGCTGAGATGAGTCATGACAAGCGAGGCCGAGGTCTGCTAAAACGATTCATCACTGCATCACCCAATCCAGAGGGGGTAGCGACATGACCACAGCCAACATTCTCGACAACCTGTTCCCGAGCCACGCCGACATCCCGGAAAAGTACCGGCTAGACGGCCAGACCGAGCAACGTGAGTACCTGGTCGATGGCGAACTGAGAACCTGGAACGGGCCGTTGGCCCAGGTCCGCAGCCCGGTGTACCTGAGTGGCGCCAATGGCGACGAGCAAGTGATCCTCGGCAGCACGCCGTTGCTTGACGCCGACACCGCGCTGGTCGCCCTGGACGCCGCCGTCCGTGCGTATGACCGTGGTCAAGGCCTGTGGCCGACCATGCGTGTGGCCGAGCGCATCCAGCACGTCGAAGCCTTTTTAGGACGCATGCGCCAACAGCGTGACGCGGTGGTCAAGTTGCTGACGTGGGAGATCGGCAAGAACCTCAAGGACTCGGAAAAAGAGTTCGACCGCACCTGCGACTACATTGTCGACACCATCAATGCACTCAAGGAACTCGACCGCCGCTCCAGCCGTTTTGAACTGGAACAGGACACCCTCGGCCAGATCCGCCGCGTCCCGCTCGGCGTTGCACTGTGCATGGGCCCTTACAACTACCCGCTCAATGAAACCTTCACCACGCTGATTCCGGCGCTGATCATGGGCAATACCGTGGTGTTCAAACCGGCCAAGCTTGGCGTGTTGCTGATTCGTCCGCTGCTGGAAGCGTTCCGCGACAGCTTCCCGGCCGGCGTGATCAACGTGATCTACGGCAGCGGCCGCGAGACTGTCAGCGCCCTGATGGCCAGCGGCAAGATCGACATATTTGCCTTCATCGGCACCAACAAGGCCGCCAGCGACCTGAAAAAGCTCCACCCCAAACCACACCGTTTGCGTGCGGCGTTGGGCCTCGACGCGAAAAACCCTGGCATCGTCTTGCCGGAGGTCGATCTGGACAACGCGGTGAGCGAAGCGGTGACCGGCTCGCTGTCGTTCAACGGTCAGCGCTGCACCGCGCTGAAAATTCTCTTTGTGCATGAGGACGTGGTCGAGGCGTTCATCGAAAAATTCAACGCCAAACTCGCCAGCCTCAAACCCGGCATGCCGTGGGACAGCGGCGTGGCGCTGACGCCGTTGCCGGAGTCGGGCAAAGTCGATTACCTGCATTCGCTGGTGGCGGACGCCGAAAGCAAAGGGGCCAAGGTGGTCAACCCCAATGGCGGTCAAGCCCGCGCGTCGTTCTTCTACCCGGCGGTGCTGTACCCGGTGACGACGCAAATGCGTGTCTATCAGGAAGAACAGTTCGGCCCGGTCATCCCGATTGTGCCGTACCGTCATCTGGACACCGTCATCGATTACGTCCTGGAGTCAGACTTCGGCCAGCAACTGAGTATTTTCGGCACTAACCCGGTTGCGGTTGGTCGGCTGGTGGACACGTTCGCCAACCAGGTCGGGCGCATCAACCTCAACGCACAATGCCAGCGCGGCCCGGACACCTTCCCGTTCAACGGCCGCAAGAACTCCGCCGAAGGCACGCTGTCGGTGCATGATGCATTGCGGGTATTTTCGATCCGCACGCTGGTGGCCACCAAGTTCCAGGAAACCAACAAAGACTTGATCAGCGAGATCATCAGCGGACGGAGTTCGAGTTTCCTGACCACCGATTACATTTTCTGAGGACACCGAGCCTGAGTACGTTCAGCCATCGACTGCCACCGCTGTTGCGCCGACTGCTACGGCCGTTGCTGGACCCGTATCGGCGCTATCGCCACGCCAGACTGATCCATGCAGTGCGGGTATCGCTCGGGTTGCTGGCGACGATTTTGCTGACCACCGGCATCCATCTGCCCCACGGCGAATGGGCGTCGGTGACGATGCTGGTGGTGATCGGGGGTTTGCAGCATCACGGCAACATCGGTAAAAAAGCCGCCGAGCGGGCCATTGGCACCTTGATCGGGGCGGGCGTCGGCCTGGTRCTGGTCGCGCAACAGGCCTGGCTCGGGATGCCCTGGCTGACCTATTTCGCGATGTCGGTGGTGTGCGGATTCTTTTCGTATCACGCCATCGGCAAGGGCGGTTACACGGCGTTGCTGGCGGCGATCACGGTATTTATCGTCGCGGGGCACGGCGACAACCCGGTCACGGATGGCCTGTGGCGCGGGGTCGACATTCTGATCGGCATCGCCTTGGCGTTGGCGTTTTCCTTCGCGCTGCCGCTGTATGCGGTGTTTTCCTGGCGCTACAACCTGGCCGATGCCCTGCGCGATTGCGCGACGATCTACGGGCGCATCATCAATGGCCAATCGGTCAGCGATGACGAACACCTCAAACTCATGGGTCGCCTGAACTCGGTGATGGTGCAATTGCGTTCGCTGATGCCGTCGGTGTCCAAGGAAGTGAAGATTTCCATGACCGAACTGGACGCTATTCAGCGCAACTTGCGGATGTGTGTCAGTACCCTGGAAATCCTCGGCAACACCCGACCGGATGCCAGCGAACCGAATGCCGTGGCGCAGTTGCAATCGGCGATGACCGAGGAACATCGGCACATTCGCGTGCAACTGATCGGCATGGCGCGGGCCTTGAAAACCGGCGCATCCCAACGTCTGAGCCGCCCCGTCGACCTGCCAACTGCGTCAAGTCTTGAGGCACCGGTTTACAGCCCGTTGGACGGTTACCGTTTGTTGACCCGCCAGTTCGCCGCCAACATCGGCGAGATGCGCCAGCGCCTGGCAAAAACGGCCCCGCGCTGGAACATCTGACACCTACTGCGCCGCCAACTTACGCTGTTTGAAGCCCCAGCCCTGCTGCATTCCGGCGGCGGCCAGCAGAATCGCCACCACGCCAACCCATTGCAGCGGCTCCAGGCGATGGCCGAAGGCAAACCAGTCAACAAAAATCGCTGCAATCGGGTAGATGAACGACAACGCCCCGGTCAGTGCGGTCGGCAGTTTTTGGATCGCGCCGTACAACAGCACATACATCACGCCGGTGTGAACGATGCCCAGCGTCACCAGGCTCGCCCAGGCAGCAGGCGCTTGCGGCAGCGCTGAAAAGTGCGCGAACGGTGCCAGCAACAGCACACCAGTGCAGACCTGGATCAACGCGATCAGATGCGGCGGCGTACCGGTCAGGCGTTTGATGATCAGCGCGGCAATCGCGTAAAGGAAGGCCGCGCCCAATGCCAGGCCGATCCCCATCAGGTAATCATTGCCGTCCTCGCCCGACCCGCCATGAGCACTGACAATCGCCAGCATCCCGAGAAACGAAATGCCCAGCCAGAACAGTTTCTGCAGGGTGATTTTTTCATTGAGGAACAACGCGGCCAGGCCCACCAACATGAACGGCTGAACGTTGTACACCGCCGTACCAATGGCAATCGAGGCGCGCGAATACGAGGCAAACAACAGCACCCAGTTGCCGACGATCGCTACGCCACTGAGCACGGCCAACAGGAACGTGGTGCGGGTCAGAATGCCGGGGCGCAGGAAGCCGAAAGCCGCGCAAATCAGCAGCAAGGTGCCGGCGCCAAACAGGCAACGCCAGAACACCACGTCCAGCACCGGTTGCCCGGACACCAGCACGAACCAGCCGATGGTCCCGGAGATCAGCATGGCGGCGCTCATCTCGAATGAGCCGCGACGTATTGTTTTGTCCATCATCAGACTCCTGTGTTTGAGCGCAAAGTATGCCAATCCATCCGTGGGCTTCTCCAGCGCAAAAAACAGGCTAGACTCGGTTTCTGCCTTTTTTATCAAGGCGTTTTTGTTTAATTGCCTTACGAGGATTGCCATGACCGACGACATCGACCAAGTGCTGATCACGGCATTGATGGAGGACTCCCGGCGCTCACTCAAGGCCTTGGCGAACATCAGCGGCCTGTCCTCGCCCAGCGTCGCGGAGCGTCTGCGCCGCCTTGAAGAACGGGGTGTGCTCAAAGGCTACACCGTTGAAATCGACCCGAAATGCTTCGGTTATCAACTCCAGGCCATCGTGCGGATTCGCCCGCTGCCGGGACAGTTGCAAGAGGTGGAGCGGCAAATTCAGGCCATTCCAGAGTTCACCGAGTGCGACAAAGTCACCGGCGACGACTGCTTCATCGCGCGCCTGCACGTGCGCTCGATGGAACAACTGGACACCCTGCTCGACCGCCTCAACACCCACGCCGAAACCAACACGGCGATCGTCAAGAAAACCCCGGTGAAACGCCGGTTGCCACCGATGGCCTGAGTGAAGTTTGCGCCCGACTGGCGTAGATTGGGGTTTTCCGGCGAAGGATTGGCGGCATGAAAATTCAGGCAATGCTACTGGCAGCGCTGATGCTGGCGGGGTGCGGCACGATTCAATCGGCCTTGCGCGGTGACGAAGTGGCGGCAAACAGTCTCAAGGAACAGAAGAGCTATTGCGGCGCCATTCCGCGGATCTACAGCGGTGTCAGCTATGATTTTTGCAGTTTGAATGCGCCGCTGAAAAAGGGGCTGGATGCACAAGATCACACCGATGCTCCAGCCATTGTGTTGATCGACGTGGTCATGTCCGGCGCGCTCGACACCTTGCTACTGCCCTACACCATCTACCGCCAACAGACCGATGGCAGCATTATCATTGCCGAGTAGCCCTGGATTTCAGGCAATAAAAAACCCGCCTAAGCGGGTTTTTTACTCAAGGCCTTCGATTAATCATCGCGGCCCATGATGCCGAACAGCTGCAACAAGCTGATGAACAGGTTGTAGATCGATACATACAGGCTGATGGTCGCCATGATGTAGTTACGCTCGCCGCCATGAATGATAGCGCTGGTCTGGAACAGAATGCAGACCGAGGAGAACAGCACGAAACCTGCGCTGATCGCCAATTGCAGGCCGCTGATCTGGAAGAAGAAGCTCGCCAGCGTCGCACCCAGCAGTACGAAGAAGCCTGCCGTGATGAAACCGCCCAGGAAGCTCATGTCCTTGCGGGTAATCAGCACGTAGGCCGACAGACCACCAAACACCAGCGCCGTCATCGCGAACGCCGAACTGACCACTTCTGCGCCGCCCTGCATTCCCAGGTAACGGTTGAGGATCGGGCCAAGCAGGAAACCCATGAACCCTGTCAGGGCAAAGGCAGAAACCAGGCCCCAGGCCGAATCACGGAGTTTGTTGGTGAGGAAGAAAAGGCCATAGAAACCGATCAGCACCACGAAAACGTTCGGGTAACCGACACGCATCTGCTGAGCGACAAACGCCATCACGCCGCTGAATGCGAGGGTGAGAGCGAGCAAGCCGTATGTGTTGCGCAGGACGCGGCTAACCTCTAGCTGCTCAGCCTGCACGCTGTTATTAACTGCGTAATCCTGTTCGCGCATGGCGACACTCCTGTTGGTTTGAAACGTTCAGTCGCAAAGATCATAACAGACGCTCTGTAACAAGCTACGTAGAGAGTTTGACAGTGTGTTTCATTCAGGTATTATGGCGCCCGCAACGCAAACGGAGGTGTGGCCGAGTGGTTTAAGGCAACGGTCTTGAAAACCGTCGACTGTAACAGGTCCATGAGTTCGAATCCCATCGCCTCCGCCATATTTGTACCGATAAAGCCCTGATTATTCAGGGCTTTGTCGTTTCTGGGGTTTGGTGCAACCCATAACCGCACACGTTTCATTGCAATGGCGAAAAGGCCGCGGGCCGATAAATCGTCGAGCGCATGTCACGCAGTTGCGGACCAGAATTCTCGGGTGGCCAGACACCGTCCTCCACGGCTTGAGTCCGCACTTGCAGGCGCTGTTCCAGGGTTGACCATGGCCAGATGTGCAGGTAGCGCGGCAAGGCACCGTCGGTGGCATAAAACGCCGCATACACTGGCGAATACTGCTCGGCCGTACGCGGTTCCACGGCCTTTATCCAGCCATCGAGTGTCGGTTGAAGCCCGGAACTGACCAGGTCATACACGCGCATTTCGTAATACGGCCCGTGTTTTCCGGCGCTCAGGGGATTGAGGAACGGGAACAAGCTGTAGTTTTCGATTCGCAGGTCGGTGATATAGGCGTTGATACCGAATGCTTCGCCTTCCAACAGGAAGCGTTCGCGCTCCGCTTGCCGCAGACTTTCGTCGGCATAGCCGCGCAGCACGGCAATTTGATTCAGCTGGCCGATTTCCGACGCCCAACACCCCATCAGCGTGCCGCCCACCCCGGGCTTGGCCAGCGCGGCCTCGATGCAACCCAGCGCATCTGCAACGGTTCGCACACGCACCGTAAAAGTAATCAGTTCAAACAATCGCATGACGTGCTCCGCTCATTCATTGCCATTAGCCTAACCCGGAGCCTCCAAGGCGAATATTGAGCCGAACCCCTTGGGGTACGGCGATCACCTTAGTGTTCTAGGTAGTTTCTTTATGGCAACAGTCAGCGGACTAGCCCCATGCAGCAAGTACGCCCATCACTCGATGCGGCGTACTTGCCTGGCACTCAATGCGGCGCGCGCGGGATTGTCTTGAGCAGGTCTTCGGGACTGATGTAACCAACGACCGGTTCCGCGACGCTGCCCGGCAGTGGCAGGTCAAGGATGTGGCCCTTGATCTTGCCGATGACGTGCATTTCGCAAGGTTTGCAGTCGAACTTCAGCGTCAGCACCTCGTCACCGTGCACCAGTTGCATTGGCGCAACCTTGGTGCGCACACCCGTGACGCCTTTGGCTTGCTTGGGGCACAGATTGAAGGAGAAACGCAGGCAGTGCTTGGTGATCATCACCGGCACTTCCCCGGTTTCTTCATGGGCCTCAAACGCTGCGTCGATCAACTTGACGCCATGGCGGTGATAGAAGTCCCGGGCCTTCTGGTTGTAGACGTTGGCCAGGAAGGACAAGTGCGACTCCGGATACACTGGCGGCGGAGTGGTTTCGGCCTTGCGATGACCTCTCGGGTGCGCAAGCAGACGGGCCACGGTCAACGCCTCAATCACTTCGCGGCGCAAGGCCTTGAGTTGCGAGTTGGGAATGAAGAACGCCTCGGGTGCAATCAACTCGATGGCGGTGGCGTGATAGTCAGTGGTGCCCAGTTGACCGAGCAGATCGCGCAGTTGCTCCAATGCCTGTTCCGGTTTGTTGGCCAGACCGAACGGACCGTCCAGCGACAAGCTGGCGCTGACACCCTCCTCGCTCGTGGCGGTCAGTTGCAGGCGCTGCGCATCAAGACGCGCAACCCAACTCAAACCGATACGACGCTCGGCAGAGGTCTTCTGCAAGGCTTGCTGCCAGTTATGGTCAAGGTTGCGGCTCAGTGGATGGTTGGGGCGTAACTTGAACATCCCATCCGGCATCTCGTTGGGTTCGACACGGTAGCGATAGCGCTTCTGGCCCTCTTCGAGGAACTCACCCTTAGGCTCGGCGATGTTGGCGCGAAAGCCCACCACCTCGCGCTTGATCTGCACATTGAGGCCGTCGCCATTGGACAGCGGCTCAAAGGTCACCACCTGCAAATCACGCTTGCCCACCTTCTCCACCACGCCCACCGACAAGCCAGTGAAGGTCGGTGAATCGAAGGCGCCGATGTCGATCTTGCGCTCACTGACGAAGTAGTCGGTGCTGCCACGGTGGAAAGTCTTGTCCGGGTCGGGCACGAAGAAGTGTGCGGTGCGGCCGCTGGATGCCCGAGCCAGGTCCGGACGATCTTCAAGCACGTCGTCCAGACGCTGACGGTAATAGGCTGTGATGTTCTTCACATACCCCATGTCCTTGTAGCGCCCTTCGATCTTGAACGAGCGAACACCGGCTTCGACCAACGCACGGATGTTGGCGCTCTGATTGTTGTCTTTCATCGAGAGCAAGTGTTTTTCGTAGGCGACGACGCGGCCCTGGTCATCTTTGAGGGTATAAGGCAAACGACAGGCCTGGGAGCAATCGCCACGGTTGGCGCTACGACCGTTCTGTGCGTGGGAAATATTGCACTGCCCGGAGAACGCCACACACAACGCGCCGTGAATGAAGAATTCGATCGCCGCATCGGTCTCGTCGGCGATGGCGCGAATCTCTTGCAAGTTCAGCTCGCGGGCCAGCACCAGTTGAGAGAAGCCAGCCTGGTCAAGAAACTTTGCCCGCCCCAGTGTCCGAATGTCGGTCTGGGTACTGGCGTGCAGTTCGATCGGCGGGATATCCAGCTCCATCACGCCCAGATCCTGAACGATCAACGCGTCGACGCCCGCATCGTACAACTGGTGGATCAGCTTGCGCGCCGGCTCCAGTTCGTTGTCATGCAGGATCGTGTTGATCGTGGTGAACACGCGGGCGTGGTAGCGACGGGCGAACTCCACGAGTTGGGCAATATCGCTGACTTCGTTGCAGGCGTTATGGCGAGCGCCGAAGCTCGGGCCACCGATGTACACGGCGTCGGCACCATGCAGGATGGCCTCGCGAGCAATGTTCACGTCACGGGCGGGGCTGAGCAGTTCCAGGTGATGCTTGGGCAGAGACATATTTTTTATCTGGTTTGTCACGGTCGAGGTGCGCATTGTAGCGGCCAAAAGCTGGATGGGCACGCGTCAAGGGTTTCGGTGCTGACAGGCAGTTGTCAGCTGTTGTTCACGAGCGCCCTGGCCACAGAGGTTGGCCGAGCAAGACCAGCCTGCCCGCGGGGCCTCATGCGCCCTACCCCGACATGCCCAACGTACCGAACCTGCACGACATCACCCCAAACTATGTGGATGCTGATCGGGAATTCATCAAAAACAGGCACGATGATCCCAAGGCAATCAAAATGAGTTTCGATTACGAAGGGTTGCTCATCGGATTCCCGCAACGTCGCTTGATTTAGTGGCAAGTAGCCGCTACTTCTTAAAGTACTGAAACGCTACTACGACAGGGGAAAGCCGATGCCTAGATTCGTTGTTGTTCCCTCAATACCAAAGGAAACAGGATCAGCACGCAGCGGATCACGCTTCTATTGCACMACCGCTCCTATAGATTTCGACATCTACGACAACGAAGGTAAGTGCAGGCTAAAAATCTGCTATCCGACCCGGATGGAAGCCAACGCAGAATGCGAACGGCTGAACGCTGAACTCATTGAAACCCTGCAGGCTGAATATTCGAGGGTCAGCTCGTCATGGTCTTCGACGGCATGATCGGGAGACCTGTCGCAGGCATCGGATGCGTTCGATACCAGTGGTGGCCCCGTCTGCGCTAAAAAACCCACTTCAAGAGAACATGAGAAGCGATCCAGGGAGATGCCGCGGCTACCCCCCATGCAATCAGTGCAGAGACGGACAAGTACGCTGCAAAAAACTTGATGATTGCTGGCCTTCCCATTGCACCTCCCTCCTATAACCGCTCAGAAGCTGCATTTTTTGACTCAGTTGAATGCTCGCGGTTCCATGCCGTATGTCGTGGGCTTACATCGTCGTCCTGACGCGTTCTGGATCCAAATCAGACCCACCACGACGCAATGCCCGTTAGTTCGGCGCCCTCCTCAGTCTGCGCTAAGTTTCGTTGCGTACCTTCTCCCCTGCGCACTTTCAGCGCTGCTCAGGAGAGGCTATCCACATGAATTCCGCCACAGCCGGTTGGCTCAATAAAGTGCCCGAGGTGACGCTGTCGTTTTGGGTGATCAAGATTTTGTCCACGACCGTGGGTGAAACCGGCGCGGACTTTCTTGCCGTGGACGCCGGTTTCGGCGCGGGCTGGACCAGCATCGGCATGGCGACATTGCTGGCGATTGCGCTGTTCTGGCAAATGCGCACCAAAGCCTATACGCCATGGATCTACTGGCTCACCGTGGTGCTGGTGAGCATCGTCGGTACGCAGATTACCGACATTCTGACCGACGTCCTGGACGTCAGCCTCTACACCAGCACAGCGGTGTTTTCCGTATTGCTGGCGGTCAATTTTCTGGTCTGGTACCGGATCGAGCGCAGCCTGTCGATTCGTGAAATTGTCACGCCACGGCGGGAGTTGTTCTATTGGGCGACGGTGCTCTGCACATTTGCCCTGGGGACGGCGGCCGGCGACCTGGCCACTGAAGCCCTGGGTCTGGGTTTCACCCTCGGCATCGTCATCTTCGGTGCGCTGATCGCTGCCACACTGGCAGCCTGGCGCATGGGCGGCAATGTGGTGCTGACCTTCTGGATTGCCTACATCCTGACCCGACCTTTCGGCGCCTCCCTGGGCGACTTGCTGACGCAATCCAAAACCTATGGCGGCCTCGGCATGGGGGCTACCTGGACCAGTGCGATCTTCCTGAGCGTCATCCTCCTGCTGGTGGTTGCCGCCCAGATCAGCGTCGGCACGCGTAAATCAGTGACTCAGTAACGTTTAAACGCCAATCAAGGAATCTTCATGCGCCACTTTCAAACCCTTATTCGTCACGCCGCGATCGTCTCGTCCATCTGCCTGCTGAGCCTGGCCAGCGGTTGCTCCAAACCTGCTGACAAACCCAATACAGGCGCCGCTTCCAGTTCGATGAGCAGCACAAGCCGGTCAGGCACCCAACTGGGTGACCTGTCAGAGTTTCGTAACATCGCCGCCGACGTGACCGCCCTTGTCGACAAAAATGACCTGCCTGGGGCCAAAGCCCGGATCAAGGACCTGGAAACGTCCTGGGACTCTGCCGAGGCCGGCATCAAGCCTCGGGCCGCCAGCGATTGGCATGTCGTGGATAAAGCCATTGACCATGCACTCGACGCCTTGCGCGCCAGCAGCCCGAAACAGGCTGAATGCAAAGCCACAATGGATGATTTAATGAAGGCCTTCGACTCGATGAAAGGCAAGGCCTGACCGGGCCCGCTAGCCGCAGTCATCCGGCGGCGGACAAACCTTGGTGCAGGTGCTTCAATACAGGCGCGACGGTCATGACCGCCGCGCCTTTTTTACGGAGCAGGACATGCGGATATTGCTGGTCGAAGACGACCCGATGATAGGCGATGCCATTCAGGGCGCCCTGAATGATGCGAGCTATGCCGTCGACTGGGTGAAAAACGGTCTCACCGCGCTCACGGCGCTGGAGGCTCAAAAATATGACCTGGTGCTGCTGGACCTCGGTTTGCCGGGCAAGGACGGGCTGGATGTACTCGACAGCATCCGTGGCCGCAAAAACCCGGTGCCGTTGCTGATCATCACCGCGCGCGACAACCTCGAAGATCGCCTGCGCGGCCTCGACGGTGGCGCTGACGATTATTTGGTCAAACCCTTCGAATTGTCAGAGTTGCTGGCCCGGATGCGCGCGGTATTGCGGCGCAACGGTGGCAACGCCCTGTCCGTGCTCGACAACGGCGTGGTGGCACTGGACCTGATATCCAAGCAAGCCAGCACCGAACAGGACCGCGATGTCCAGCTGTCCAGCCGGGAGTTCGCCCTGTTGCAAGCCCTGTTGATTCGGCCCGGCGCRATTCTCTCGCGTAGCGAGCTCGAAGACCGCCTCTATGGCTGGGGCAACGAAGTGGAAAGCAACGCGGTGGAATTTCTGATTCACGCGTTGCGGCGCAAGCTTGGCAACCATGTCATCAAGAACGTCAGGGGAATGGGATGGATGGTTTCAAAAAGCGCTTGAGTGATTCGGTACAACTGCGGCTGTCCGTCACGCTGTCGCTGGCCATCCTGATCGTTGCTGTCGTGGCCGGGGTTTTTGCGTTCGTCTCGGCGTTCGACGAGGCCCACGAAATGCAGGACGACACCTTGCGTCAGGTGGCCGTGCTGGTTGATCGCCAACACATGACCCCGCGCTATCCCGTGGGCAATAAGGTCGACGATGACAACGAAGAATCCAGGGTAATCGTGCAATACCTGGCCGACGGCAGCAAAGCCCTCGGCAACGATGACGCCACGCTGCCGCTGCCCTTCCCCACGACATTGGCCGATGGCCTGTCGACGTTGAATGTCGCAGGCGAGGATTTTCGTGTCCTGGTCAAGACCACCACCCAGGGCGAACGTATTGTCGTCGCTCAGGAAACCGGTATCCGCGACAAGGAGGCTCGCGAAAGCGCCTGGCGCAGTCTGCTGCCGTTTTTGATCCTGTTTCCGGTGCTGTTGCTGGTGGTCGGCGATCTGGTGCGCAAGCTGTTCCGCCCGATTGCCACGCTCTCGACCGAAATCGACCAGCGCGACGAGCAGGCCCTGCACCCTATCGACGAACACCATTTGCCAACGGAAGTCCGTCCTTTCGTGGTGGCCATCAATCGCTTGCTCGAGCGCGTCGCGCAGTCGATGGACGCCCAGCGCCGCTTTGTCGCCGACGCCGCCCATGAACTGCGCTCCCCCATGACCGCCCTGTCCTTGCAAGCCGAGCGACTGGCCGCCACCGACATGCCGGCACCCGCCCGCGAGCGTTTGTTGCCCTTGTCACTGGGCATCGATCGCAGCCGAAAACTGATCGATCAACTGCTGACGCTGGCCACTGCACAATCAGACTCCCATCGAGCGCAGTCCGCCGTTTGCGTACATGAAATCTATCGGCGGGTACTGGAAGATTTATTGCCACTGGCAGAGCGAAAGCACCTCGACATTGGTGTGGAGAGCATTGAAGACGTACAGGTGATTATCAACGAAACGGATCTGGTGATCCTGGTGAAGAATCTGGTGGACAACGCCATCCGTTATACCCCCGACGGCGGGCGTATCGACCTGTCGGTTGAGCGTGTGCAAGGGCTGGTGATGTTGCAGGTCAAGGACTCGGGGCCGGGAATTTCCCTGCTGGAACAAACGCGGGTATTCGATCCGTTTTATCGCAGCCTGGGGACCGATGAAGCGGGTTCCGGGTTGGGGTTGTCGATCGTCAAGGCGATAGCAGACCGCACGGGCGCGCGGGTTCAGATGGGGTATACGGATGAGATAAACAAAAACGGATTGTGTGTGTCGGTATGGCTGAACGCCGGTAAACAATAGGAAGGAAACGCACCATTACAGTGCGACTGCAGTGGCAAAAAACCGAATCCTCTACTAAGGTCTCTACGCAATCAAATGCCCCTGCTTATGGATTGGGTTGACTGATCAAGGAGAGATTGATGACGTCCGTTCGCAACGCCGAAAAAACCTATCGCGCCTGGTCGAGCCCGATCCTGCTGGAGCTCAAGGCGCGAGAACACCAAATGGATCCCGCCTCGCGCCAGGCACTCGAAAACATTCTGGTTGAAAGACGACTGATAGACCTCGGTCATCCTACAGGCACGGATCGACGTAAAACCGGGCGCACTCAACAGGACAAACCTCAGTGACCCGCGTGCGTCTCGCTGAGTCCCTGTCCGTTTTTGTTCGCGCAATCAGAAGTCCGAATCCGAAGGGAACTGGCACTACGCCATTAATGTCGTAGTGGCTGCACCTGGAGAATTGGATGACTCGCACTCGCTACTTTCAAATCACGTACTGCCTCAATGATGAGCGGCATACTTTTGTGCAGTCGGACACGCACATGCACCCCGCAGACGCTTGGTATTACGCCTGCCTGCATTCAGGGATTGGGCTTTCGTATGGGCAAAATCACGATCAACAAAACGACGCGGCGCTTCGAAGCCATGCGCAAGCAAAAGGTTTGACCGACGTCAGCTGGGTAAAATTACCCGGTTGACGAGACCGGAACGCGCCCTTTCAACTTACAAACAGTTCTTCACTGCCTTGCGCATCGCGTCGGACTTGGCCCAAGGTGGCCCCTRATACAGCGAAACCCGGCTGCCGTCCTTGTACTTGACGATGTCCAGCACTTCATCCGCCGTGATGATGCTCGGCGCCTTGATTCGGTAGCCGTTGGAAATGCCGACCTGAGTCGTATTCGAAACTTCTTTCTGCCACACCGGCAAGATGCACGCGGCCAGCTCTTTTGGCGGCTTCTTACTGTATTTGCTGACGTTCGGTTCACCCGGCACCACCGACGCCGGCAATGAACAACCCGCCAGCATTGCCAGCGTTACTCCCCCAATCAACATCCGCATGACGCATCCTTATCCCGTAAAAACGCGAAATGTAACGCTTCGCCGTCCGGACATCCATCTATTGCACACAACTTAATGCGCGGCATTGTTTTCATTGGGGTACTGGATAGGTTCTTTCGTTCAGATAGGCCATCCACCGTTCATACGCCTCATGCTGCCATTGCGTGACCCGATCCCACTCCGGGCCGCTGAACTGGTGAGCCGAAATCAGCTTCATCATCTCAGTGGTGGCGGCATCCAGATCAACAATCAACTCCTGGGCGTGAAATCTGAAATCGTCGGTATTGCTCATTGGGGGTGGCCTCGCCCTGGTGAAATGGCACTGACCTTCGTACGACATCCACCTGGGCCTCTTGCCCTCATTTTCCCGACCAATGGACCCACCTCCTGCCTCACGGACGAACAAACGCCGCATCGGGCCAAATCGGACTAATCTTTCTTGGCGAGACATGCAGGAGGTCGTCATGTGGCTTAACAAAGACGAAAACGAACTTCGCCGTGCCCTACAAGGCATTGCGTCGGATTTGAGGTGGTCGGCGGTAGAACTGCTGCGAATTGAAAAACAGCTGCGCCTGGCCGGTAATGACGTAGATGCGGAAGCGATTCTCAGGTTGTGTGCGTTGTTTCAGGGTGATGAGGAACGACTGGCGGGCTATGCCGAAGAAGTCAAAGCGAAGGTGATCAGCCGAACGAAAGCCCACTGACAGGAGCGTTGCAATGAACAAGCCTTTGTTCACGCTGGTGGTTGTACTGGCGGTGGGTGGCTGCAGCACCGAGGAGCACATCTACGGTACCCAACCGCTGGTCGCCAAGGTCGAGACGGGAATGAACAAGGATCAAGTGCAGCAAATTGGCGGTCAGCCTGCCTCGATTACCGACCGCACGGTGGTACCTGGCACCTGTTTTGATTACCGGTTAACGCAGGCTGGCCAGCATCAACCGTACAGCATCAGTTTCGATGGCAACGGCCAGGTCGACCACAAAAGCTTTATGACCTGTGCGGAGTGGAGTCACGCCCAAGAGAGGGCGAGGGAACCTACCCGCTCGGGTGGCGGCGGCTACTGATCGAACGTGGACTGCCAAACCTGCTAGCCGGAAACCGACTTGTTACAGGTATCGCGCCATTTATCGGCGAAGGCATTGATTGCCTCGTTCTTTTGCTCTTGAGAACCGCGAACGGGCAGGCTGTATGCGTCGTTGATTAACATGGCGCCCAATTTGTCATGGTCCGGGTTGCCCGATTTTACTGCCAGCAAACTGGCCTTTGACTCATCATTCTGACGAGACTGCATGATCGATCCGGCCAATACACGGAAGACATCGCACACGTGCGGAGTCGTTTGTATTTCGCCGAGAGTCTGCGCTTGAGCCGCGTTCGTGCAGGCCAAACCGAGTGCAGACAACACGAGCAGGGACATCCAGCGCCCTTTCAACATGGGTTCTTCCTTGGAGTGAAAGCGGCCACCCTATCACTCAAATGTCGCGTTTCAAATCCTCCATCCTCGGTTCCGTGACAAAAAAAGCCCCGGGATTCCGGGGCTTCAAATGGGCTGTCATTCGGATTTCTGGCTTGGCGCTCGTGTCGCTCTTGCCCTATAGGCGGGAAGCGACGCGGCATACGCCAGTGCTTCTTCCCGGCTGCTAAAAGCTCCCAGCCGATCACCTTGGGTGCACACCCGCCAGGGGCCGTTGTTCACACTGAGTACTTCATAACCGTTCATGCGCATTTTATTCAGCATCGGAACGCTCATGGTCACCTCCTGTTCGGCAGTGAGAATTGACGATTGACCTGATTACCTTACACCTGACCTTTGTCCAGGTGCCAACCAGACGTCGCGCCAGTTTTCCAGCACCCGATGGCACTTTACGCGAAGGCCATCGCTCTAACCCTTGAAACAGGGGGCTCGGCCCGAATGTTGCATTTTGATGTCTTTTTTGTGACAGCGACTATCAGGTAACGAATGAAAGTACGTGCAACGGTTATTTGCGAGCAGGATCGGCATGTTCTGCTGGTGCGCAAACCCAGGTGTCGCTGGAGCTTGCCCGGCGGAAAAGTCGAGCCCGGCGAAACGACAGGCGGCGCCGCCCTGCGTGAACTTGAGGAAGAAACCGGCCTTGGCGCCGACCACCTGTTGTACCTCATGGAACTGGAGTCCGGCAGCACCCGCCACCATGTCTATGAAGCATCGGCACCGAACCTTGAGCAGGCCCGGCCACAAAATGAAATCGTCGACTGCATCTGGCATCCACTGGAGACGGTCGACAACCTGAGCACCAGCGATGCCACTCGCCAGATCATCAAAGCATTTCGGCGTCGCCTGTAAGCGTATTCAGGCCAGGGCCGTCGCGGCCTTGTCGATGAACGCGGCAACCTCGACCGGCATTGAGGCCAGCGACGCATGACCGGCGTTCAAGGTCAGGATCTCCCTGGCATTCAGCCGTCCAGCCATCCATTGCTGATTTTGCGGCGCGATCATCCGGTCATCGCTGGAGACCTGATACCACGACGGTTTGTTCTTCCAGGCCACGGTGCTGATGGTGTCGCCGAAGGTGCTGGCCAGCGGTGCTTTCTGGGTGATACCCATCACCAGGCCTTCGGACGCAGGTAAGTCCTGGCAAAAACTCTCGTGATACAACTCCGGCTTGACCCACAAATACCCATCGCTGTCAGGGGCCAGGTTCGCCGCCGCAGCCGGTGGATGCTGGTGAGTGATGCTGCCGGGACTTTCACCAGCGTCCGGGGCGAAGGCTGCGATGTACACCAGCCCCACCACGTTCGGCTGATCGCCCGCCTCGGTGATTACGGCGCCGCCATAGGAATGCCCCACCAGCAACACCGGCCCCGGCACCTGGGCGACCATTTTGCGGGTGCGCTCTGCATCGTCAGCCAGGGAAGTCAGCGGCATCTCGACCGCGCGGATGTTCGTGTAACCCTTTCTCAGCAGTTCAGCGATGACCTTGTTCCAGTGGGCTGCGCCACCCCAAAAACCGTGTACTAGCACAATCGTGGGTCTGTCACTCATGACGATGACTCCTGTTCATGGGTAGGTTTTAGTGAGCCGCGTCAGCCCTGGTCGCCGCCACCGACCGGCATGATCATGCCGGTGATGTACGACGCCTCGTCGCTGGCCAGAAACAGAATAGCCCCGGCCTGTTCATCCAGCGTGCCGTAGCGCTTCATCAAACTGCTGTCGAGCGTCTGTTCGACGATCTGCTGATACCAGACCTTTTCTTCCGCACTTTGCTCGGCATTGTTGCGGGCAATGACCCGAGGTGGCGCTTCGGTACCGCCGGGCGCGGTCGCGTTGACCCGAACCCCGCGACCGGCGGTTTCGAACGCCAGGCAGGCGGTCAGTGCATTCACCCCCCCTTTCGCCGCGCCATACGGCACGCGGTTGATGCTGCGCGTGGCAATCGAGGAAACGTTGACGATGGCGCCACTGCCCTGCTCCAGCATGAACGGCAGTGCCGCATGACAGCACCACAGCGTCGGGAACAGCGAACGCCGGACTTCTGCCTCGATCTGCTGCTCTTCGTAGTGCTCGAACGGCTTGGCCCAAATCGTCCCGCCGACGTTGTTGACCAGCACGTCCAAGCGCCCGAAACGCTCGACGGCGGTGCGCATCACACGGCTGCATTCACCGTATTGCTCAAGGTCAGCGGTCAGGGCCAGCACCTGACTGCCCTGCCCCAACTGCTGCTGTACTTCGAAGACATGCTCGGAGCGGTCGACCAGGATCAACCGCGCCCCTTCGGCGGCCAAGCGTTCGGCCACCCGCCGACCGATGCCTTGCGCAGCACCGGTAATCAGCACGACTTTTTCGTGAAATCTGTTCATGACGACCTCAGGCCGCGCTGGCGGCAAACTTCTCATAATAAAAATTCGCCGGCTGGATGCCTTGTTCGCGAATGAATTGACTGACCGCCTCGACCATCGGCGGCGGGCCGCACAGGTAGACGTCGACGTCGCCCTCGTTCAAATGCCGGGGCTCGATGTGCTGCGTCACGTAGCCCTTGAGTGGGTGCTGACTGTCGGGATTGGCCACGCAGGCGCTGTAACTGAAGTTCGGGATGCGTGCGGCAAACGCTTCGAGGCGATCAAGCTCCACCAGATCGAAATCGTTGGTCACGCCGTAGATCAAATGCAGCGGATATTCACTGCCCTGCTCGGCGATTTTTTCCAGCATCGCCGTGAACGGCGCCAGCCCTGTGCCGCCGGCCAGCAGCAACAACGGGCGGCGGATGTCGCGCAGGTAGAAGCTGCCCAACGGCCCGGCCAGGCTCATGCTGTCGCCGGCCTTGGCCATGTTGGTGAGGAAACTGCTCATCAGGCCACCGGGCACGTTGCGAATCAGGAAACTGACCTCGCCGTCGCACTGCAACGAGCTGAACGAATAGGCCCGCGTCTGCTCGCTGCCCGGAATCCCGAGGTTGACGTATTGCCCCGGCAGGAACGCCAGTTTGCTCAACGCTTCACCCTTGATCGACAACGCGATGGTGCTGTCGGACAACTGCCGAACAGCGCTGATCGTGGCGTCGTAGCTGGCCTGGCGGGTGCGGCAAACCTGCGAAGACGTCGGCACCCGCACCACGCAATCGCTCTGGGCGCGCATCTGGCAGGTCAGGACAAAACCTTGCTCCGCCTCTTCAGGGCTGAGGGCGTCTTCGATGTAGTCCTCGCCCAAGTCATAACGACCCGCTTCGGCAAAGCACTTACAGGTGCCGCAGGCGCCATCGCGGCAGTCCAGCGGAATATTGATGCCTTGGCGGTACGCCGCATCGGCCACGGTTTCGCCGGCATTGGCGTCGATGAACCGGGTGACGCCGTCTTCAAAATTGAACGCAATGGAATGAGTCATGACGGGCGCCTCACAAGTGGTAGACATCGATGACCTGGCGAACGTAATCGTTCTTCAAGATCACTTTCTTGGCCTTGATCAGCGGGTTCTGACCGCGCACATCAAGGGTGTAGAAACTGCTGCCGAAATAGCTGTCGACGGTCTTGTAGCGAAAGCTCAGGGTGTGCCAGTTGAAGCGCACCTTGCACAGGCCATCCGCCTGTTCGAGCAGCTCGATGTTGCTGAGGTTGTGCGAGGTGCGGGTGTCCGGAATGCTCGCACTGGAACGTTCGGTCTTGATGCGGAAGATGCGGTCCTCAAGGCCGGTGCGGTTGCCGTACCAGATCAGCGAGATTTCCCGCTGGGGGTCTTCGGTCAACTCATCGTTGTCGTCCCAGGACGGCATCCAGAACGAGGCATCGGCGGCGTACAGTTCCAGCCAGTCGTCCCACTGTTTGTCATCGAGGTAGCGTGCTTCGCGATAAAGAAAATCGCGCACGGCGTCGTAGGTGATGGTCATTGCACGGCCTCCACGGCAATCAATTCGCTCTGTTCGGTGGCCAGGGCCTTGAGCATCGTGTCCTGCCAATATGTGTGTTGCAGCACAAACAGGCCTTCGTCTTCGGTGCGCACGCCGCTGAGCAGCGGATGCAGGTCGATCTCTTTGGCCGCCTCGTCTGCGCCTTCGATCCAGTGTTCGGCGCCCCGGGACATGTCATTCCAGGTGGTGACGCTGCCCTGGTAGCTGGTCTGGCACGAGCGAAACTCCTCCAGATCATCCGGGGTGGCCATGCCGCTGACATTGAAGAAATCTTCGTACTGGCGAATCCGGCTCGACCGGGCGTGGTCGCTCTCACCTTTGGGGGCGATGCAGTAAATGGTGATTTCCGTGCGGTTGACCGAAATCGGCCGGGCGATGCGGATTTGCGAACTGAACTGGTCCATCAGGTACACGTTGGGGTACAGGCACAGGTTGCGAGAGTTCTCGATCATCCAGTCCGCGCGGGCCTGGCCGAAGTCCTGGGCCAACTCATCACGGCGCTCGTACAGCGGACGGTCTTCGGGGTTGGACCAACGGGTCCAGAGCAACATATGGCCCTTGTCGAAGGAGTAGAAACCACCGCCCTGCTTGGCCCAGGTGCCGGCACTCATGGTCGGATTGCTGTCACCGGCCTCGCGCTGCTTGCGCTGGTTTTGGGTAGCTGCGTAGTTCCAGTGCACGGAGCTGACGTGGTAACCGTCGGCGCCGTTTTCGGCGGTGAGTTTCCAGTTGCCTTCGTAGATGTAGCTCGAAGAACCGCGCAGCACTTCCAGGCCATCGGTGGACTGGTCGACGATCATGTCGATGATTTTTGCTGACTCGCCCAAGTGCTCGACCAGCGGCACGACATCCGCGTTGAGGCTGCCAAACAGGAAACCGCGATAGGACTCGAACCGCGCGACTTTGGTCAGGTCGTGGGAGCCTTCGCAATTGAAGCTCGCCGGGTAGCCAGCCGCCGCCGGGTCTTTGACCTTGAGCAACTTGCCGGAGTTATTGAAGGTCCAGCCGTGGAAGGGGCAGGTGTAGGAGCTTTTGTTGCCGGTTTTGTGCCGGCACAGCGTCGCACCGCGATGGCTGCAGGCATTGATAAAGGCATTGAGCACACCGTCCTTGTTGCGCGCGATGAAGATCGACTGGCGCCCCATGGTGGTGGTGTAGAAATCGTTGACGTTGGGGATCTGACTGTCGTGGGCCAGGTACAGCCAGTTGCCTTCGAAGATGTGTTTCATCTCCAGATCGAACAACCGGGGGTCGGTGAACATCTCGCGCTTGCAGCGATAGATGCCGTTTTCCTTGTCATCTTCAAGCAGGGATTGAAGGTATTCGGGTCGCAGGGACATGGCCGCCGCCTCCATTGTTTTTATTCAGGCAGGGCCATGCTAGGACGGGGGGATGGGGCGGACTATCCGCTGGGTGCAGACGTGTATCCGTTTAGTGCAGCATTGAATGCACAGATTCATGTAGCAGCTGCCGAGCTTGCGTGCCTGCGTGTAGCAGCTGTCGAGCTTGCGAGGCTGCGTGTAGCAGCTGTCGAGCTTGCGAGGCTGCGTGTAGCAGCTGTCGAGCTTGCGAGGCTGCGTGTAGCAGCTGTCGAGCTTGCGAGGCTGCGTTCGAGTGCGCAGCACTCGCAGAATGCTTCCCACGATATTTCAGCCAGACCGCATTGCTCCTCGGCGAGCGCTGCGCACTCGAACGCAGCCTCGCAAGCTCGACAGCTGCTACAAGCTCGGCTGTTACGAGGGTTTGGCGGTCTGTCAATGCCGGCGTTTGAGGGTGTCGGACGGCAACTCGCCGAACTGTTTGCGGTAGTTGTCGGAGAACCGCCCCAAGTGAAGAAAGCCATAATCCATGGCCACTTCCGTAACGTTGCGCACGTTGCAGGTCGGATCACTCAGGCACAGGTGGATGCGTTCGAGTTTCTTCTGCCGGATGTAGTGTTGCGGTGAAGTGCCCGCGTTGCGTTCGAACAACCCATACAACGACCGAAGACTCATCCGCGCCTGGCGTGCCAGCTCTTCACTGTCGATGTCTTGTTTGAGGTGGCGTGCGATGTAATCGGCAATCGCCTCGAACGTGACCGACGGCGCACTCGGGCTGGTGCGGATCACGTTGGTTTTCATCAGGCTGAGCATCTTGCTGACGATGATCTGCGCGTAATGCTCCTGCACCCGGGGAATCTGTTCGGTGGCCTCGGCTTCCTGGCAAATCATTGCCAGCAGGCTGACAAAACCTTCCAGCTCATCGAGCTGATAACGGCTCTCCAGAAACCGCACGCCCTGCCCCGGATAACGCCAGCGCTGTTCATCGCACACGGACTCGAACAAGCGGGTGGGAACTTTGAGGATGAATTTTTCGCAATCGTCGGAGTAGGTAAGATCGACCGGCTCATCGGGGTTGATCAGCAACAGCTCACCCGGTGCAAAGTAATGGTCCTCGCCCCTTCCGCGCGAAAGGCAGTTGCCCCGCAGCAGCACTTGCAGGTGATAAATGCTGTCGAGCGCGCCCGACGTCACGCGCACGCTGGCGCCGTAACTGATGCGGCACAGGTCCAGGCTGGCGAATTTGCGGTGATCGAGGCTGGCCAGCGGTCGGCCGACCCTGGGCATCAGGATGCAATGGTTGCCGACATGCTGATTGACGTAACCCGAGACCGCATAAGGGTCGGCATGGTCGAATACTCTGCTGCGCTGACTCAACAGTTGCGCGTGCATCATCGGGTCACTCTCGTTGTTGTTATTGGCGGTGTCAGTTCCATTCTAGAACATTGACTGAAAATCCCTGTGGGAGCCGAGCTTGCTCGCGATGACAGAGTGCCAATCAACATAGATGTTGAATGTTAAAC
>NZ_JBFUBK010000050.1:0-41126 GCF_056405815.1 Pseudomonas sp. P1_F1_2
GGATTGCATTCGTTCAGGAAGAATGCAATCCACTGTGGGAGCGGGCTTGCCCGCGATGGAGCCCGAAAATGCACCATCAAATTCCTGGGTAACAATCCGCGTCAGACAGGCAACGGATTCAGCGCCTCATCAAACTGCGACAAGCGCGGAAACTGCATCGGCAGGTCATCGCTCAAGTGTTCCAGACGCTGCTGATAACCCTGCAGGAACTCCTTGCGCGCTTCGTCGCTGATGTACGGCACATGCCAGGCCACGAACGGTTCCAGCACCTCGAAGCCGACATACGCCAGCGTGCCGCGCAGAATCGGTCGCAGCATGTCTTCCAGCGGACCGTGAATCGCGCCGTCACCGAACATGTGCTCGCGCCCGCCCAGGGTAACGGTCACCAGCGCTTTCTTGCCGCTCAAGCCGCCCTGGTCGTAAAAGCGTTTGCCGCCGTAGCAGATCCCCGACACCAGCACCCGGTCAATCCAGCCCTTGAGCATGGCCGGGGCCGAGAACCAGAAAATCGGGAAATTGAGGATCAGCAGGTCAGCCCACAGCAGTTTGTCGAGTTCTTGCTGGATGTCCGGCGCCAATGACTGGCTCTTCACCCCAAGACGTTGCTCCAGCGCATACACCAGATACTCCGGATTCTCTCGCGAAGAAAAGTCATCGGCGCTTGCCACCGGGTTCCAGTTCATCGCGTACAAATCGCTGACCTGAACTTCATGCCCCTGGGCTTGCAGGGTTGCGACAGCCTGGTCACGCAACGCGGCGGTGAAGGACTTCGGCTCCGGGTGGGCGTGGACGATCAGTACTTTCATGGCAATTCCTTAAACGTTTACACACGTTGAATTTGAAGGCGGTAACGCGCGGGGTCATTGGACGATTACACCTGAATCGCCTTCACTTCAACGAACTCGTTGAGCCCTTCCTCGCCCCATTCCCGGCCATTGCCCGATTGTTTGTAGCCACCGAACGGCGCCTGATAATTGAAGACAGCGCCGTTGAGGAAGCACTGCCCGGCACGCAGTTGCCGCCCAAGCTGCAAGGCGCGCTCGGCGCTGCAGGCCCAGACGCCGCTGGACAGGCCGAACGGTGAATCATTGGCGATCTGGATTGCCTGCGCTTCATCGGTGTAGGGAATCAGGCACAGCACCGGGCCGAAGATTTCTTCCTGAGCGATGCGCATACGGTTGTCGACATCGGCGAACAGCGTCGGGGTGACGTAGAAACCACGCTCGAACTCGCCCGCCGTGTCCCCGCCATACACCAACCGTGCGCCCTCCTGCTGGCCGACCTTAATGTAATCAAGCACGGTACGACGTTGCGCTGCCGAGCACATGGGCCCGAGGAAACTGTTCGGGTCCAGAGGATCGCCCATGCGCAGGTTCCGGGTTTCGGCGATGGCCAGTTCCACGGCTTCGGCGTAACGACTGGCCGGCAGCAACATGCGGGTCAACGCGGTGCAGGTCTGGCCGGAGTTGATCATCACGTCCTGCACGCCGTAACGCACGGCGGCGGCGAGGTCCGCGTCTTCGGCAATCAGCAGCGGCGACTTGCCGCCGAGTTCCAGGCACACTCGTTTTACCGACGGCGCGGCCGCTTGCGCCACGCGAACGCCGGCACCGGTCGAGCCGGTGAACGAGACCATGTCCACGTCCGGGTGTTTGGCCAGCGCTTCACCGACCTTCGAGCCGGGCCCGCTGACCAGGTTGAACACACCGGCCGGCAAGCCGATGGCTTCGATCATCTGCGCCAGCAAAAAGGCGTGCAGCGGGGTTTCCTGACTGGGTTTGACCACCACGGTGCAACCAGCGGCCAGCGCCGGGGCGAGCTTGCCGATCAATTGATGCAGCGGGTAATTCCACGGGTTGATGAAGGCGCACACGCCCACCGCTTCGCGAATCACCAGCGAGTTGCCGACCTCACGCACTTCGTCCATCAGGCCTGCGAGTTCGACGTAGTGCTCCAGCCCGATGATCGGCCCGTCGACTTGCACCGAGCGGCACCATTGCACCGGCATGCCCAGTTCAGCGGTAATGACCGAAGCCATCTCGTCAGCCCGCGCGCGCAACTGCTCGGCGAGGGCGCGGATGTAACCGGCACGCACGCTCGACGGCGTGCGTGACCATGAATTGAACGCCTTGCGTGCGGCGGCCACCGCGTTGTCGACATCGCGCTCATCGCCCAGCGGCACCGAGCCTGCGACTTCTTCTGTGGCCGGGTTGATCACTTCGGCAATGCCCCGCCCCGACGGGGTTTGCCAGCGACCATCGATAAACAGCGTGGTGTGGTTATGCATGAATGGGGGACTCCAGCAGTTCAATGGCGCAGCGGGTAATGCGCTGGCAGGCGTCACGCAACGGCTCCGCACCCAACACCAGGCCCAGTCGAATGTGCCCTGCGGCGCTCGGACCGAAGGCTTCACCGGCCAAAACTGATACGCCATGGCGGTCGAGCAAGCGGTCGGCAAACGCCTGGGCACTGAGGCCTGTGTCACGAATGTCGACCATCACGAACATGCCGCCATCGGGTTTCAAGGCGCGCACGCCGGGGCAATCAGCCAGGCATTCGCAGACCAGATCACGGCGTTGGCGATAGGCTTCGCGCATCGCGTCCAGTTCCGGCAAATGGCTTTCGAGGGCGACGACGGCGGCGTCCTGCACGAAGTCCGGCAAGCCGTACAGCATGCACAGCGCAAGGTTTTCCAGATGTGCCGCCAGGGCCGGTGGTACGACAGCCCAGCCGATTCGCCAACCGGTCATGGCGTGGGATTTCGACAAACTGTTGAGTGTCGCGGTGCGCTCGGCCATGCCCGGCAAACTCGCCGGGCTGACATGCTCGCCGTCAAACAACAATTCGCTGTAGACCTCATCGGAAATCAGCCACAGGTCGTGGGCGATGCACAGGTCTGCCAGCGCTTGCCAGGTGGCCCGCGATAAACTGGCCCCGGACGGATTGTGCGGGCTGTTCAGTGCCAAGGCCCGAGTGCGCGGCGTGATGCGGGCGGCGACGTCTTCAGGCAACACGCGAAAACCGTTTTCGGAACGCACCGGCACCGGCACCACCACCGCGCCACACGCACCAAACACGGCTTCATACGTCACGTACATCGGTTCGGCGACAATCACTTCATCACCGGGGTTGAGCACGCATTGGGCAACGCTGAACAACGCGCATTGCGCGCCGGCCAGCACGATGACTTGATCGGCCGAAACCTGTTGGCCGCTGCGGCGCCCGTAGTGCCGGGCGATGCTTTCACGCAGGGCACGCTTGCCACGCACGTCGGCGTAGTGAGTATGGCCGGACAACAGGCTGTCGATGGCGGCTTGCACAATCGGCGCCGGCGTATCGAAATCCGGGTCGCCGACCGACAGCAGCAGGATATCTTCACCCTGCTCCTGCAGCGCCAGCGCGCGGTAATGAATGTCCCAGGCGGCAGCGCCGTCTCCGGCGATGCGTTGTGTCAGATCAGAAAAGCGCATGGCGATACCTCTGCCAAAAAATGAAAATCAGTGCGCGCACGCATGCTTGAGTTCGATCAGGGTCACGCCGTTGCGCTTGAAGCCGTGGCGCAAATCGGTTTGCAGCTCGGCCAGGCTTTGCGGCTGGCTCACTGTGCAGCCGAACGCGCGACCGAGGGCGGCGAAGTCCGGGTTGCGCGGCAGTACGCCAATCGGTTCGATGTCGAGCCCGAGCATGTCGTCGCGAATCTGCCCCAGCGCGTCGTTGTTCCACAGCAACACCACCAGCGGACTGTCGAGTTCTTCGACGGCGGTCGCCAGTTCTTGCGCGGTGTAGAGGAAACCGCCGTCGCCGACCAGCACCAGACCCGGCCGCTGCGGCGCGCCGAACTTGGCGCCGATGCCCGCCGGCAAGCCATACCCCAACGTGCCGTAGCCGGTCGGGTGCAACCAGCTGCGGGTTGCCAGGCTGTTGAAGGCGTAGTTGCCGGTGTAGGCCAGCTGGGTCATGTCGGTGCTGATGAACGCGTCGTCCGGCAGCTCGGTGGCGATACGCTCGAGTATCGCCTGGTGAATCGACTGCAACGGGCCGTGGCCCTGCTTCACCGCTTCACGCATTGCCGCGACGGCGGCAATCGCCGCGCTGGCATCGCGCGTGGCGGGCGGCAGGCGTTCCAGCAACGCTGCAAGGGTTTGTTGCGCGTCACCGTGCAACGCCACCGCACAAGGGTAAAAGTCGTTGAATTTGCGTGGGTCGATGTCCACCCGCAGCAGTTCGGCATTCAGTGGCAGACGCTCTCGCCAGAAATCGGTGTCGGCCATTTCGGTGCCAACCGCCAACACCACGTCGGCCTCGGCGATCAGGTTCCAGCCGGGCTCGACGCACAGGGTCGAGCCCGCATTGAGCGGTGCATCCGGCGGCAACAAGCCTTTGCCGGCGACGCTGGTGAACAGTGGCGCGGCGAGTCGGTTGCTGATGTCTTGCACTGCTTGCTGCGCGTTCAATGCGCCACCGCCCGCAATGATCATCGGCCGCTTGGCGTTTTGCAGCTTGGCCACGGCTTCTTCCAGCGCGGTGGTTGAGGCGGCGCCACGACCGGGACGACGGACCACGTCGCTACTCCAGTCGCGGCTTATTTTTGCTGACAGCACGTCCAGCGGCACCGAAATGTGCACCGGGCGCGGACGTTCGCTGTCGAACACCGCGTAGGCTCGGGCGATCAATTCAGGCAGATCGTCAGTGCTCAGCACCACCGCCGAGAAGGCGGTGATCGGCGCGGTCATCGCGCGTTGATCCTGGGTTTCGTGCAGGCAGCCCCACCCCTTGCCGAGGCTGGCGGTGTGGTTGACGCTGGAAATCACCAGCATCGGAATCGAGTCGGCATACGCTTGGCCAATACCGGTCGCGGCGTTGGTCACACCGGGACCGGTGATGATGAAGCACACGCCCGGTTTGCCACTGACCCGGGCGTAGCCGTCGGCCATGAAACTGGCGCCTTGCTCGTGGCGGGTCAGCACATGGCGAATGCCACTGCCGGGCAAGCCGCGATACAACTCCAGCGTGTGCACGCCGGGAATCCCGAACACGGTGTCGACGCCGTAGTTGGCCAGCAATCGCACCAGTGCCTGGCCGCCCGTCAATGTTGTGGTTTGCATGTTCACATCCTCACTCGTGGCCAAGGCGAATCAACGCATCGACCGCAGTCGTGCCAGCGGCACCGACCAACAATGGGTTCACATCGAGTTCCAGCAGTTGACCGGCGTTCTCACAGGCGTAATCGGCCACCGCGCGGATCGCCGCGACCAGCGAGTCCAGGTCCGCTGTTTCGCGCCCGCGAAACCCTTGCAGCAATGCAGCACTGCGCAGGCTCGACACGGCCTTGCGAATGGCGCCGTCGGTGGTCGGCAGCAGCAGGCTGCGACTGTCCTTGAGCAACTCCACCAGTATCCCGCCCGCGCCGATGACCAAGGCGAGGCCGAAGTCGTTTTCGCGTTTGATGCCGACGATCAATTCGGCCAACGGTGGCTTGGCCATTGGTTCCAGCAGCACCTGATCGAACGGCACGTGCGGCGCATAATCGGCAATGCTCGCACGCATTTTTTCCAGCGCGGCGCTCAGGGCTGCGGCGTCCTTGAGGTTCAGTGCCACGGCCCCGGCTTCGGTTTTGTGGGGCAGTTGCGCGCTGACCGCTTTGAGCACCAAGGGGTAACCCAGTGCATTGGCATCCGTCAGAGCGTTGGCTGGCGTGCTCAAGACACCGTTGGGCGTCGGCAGGCCAAAGGCGCGCAATGCCGTTTTGGATTCCCACTCGTTGAGCAGGTGACCATCACTTTCTAGCGCCTGTGGGCACAGCGGCACCAGCGCCGATTCACCGAGCGCCAGCAGTGCCTGACGATTGYGCTGATAACCGGCAATGCGCCCCCACGCGGCCAAGCCGTCTTCCACGCCTTGCAACGCTGCCACACCTTGCGCATGCAGGCGTTCACGAGCGTGGGCCGGTAGCAATTCGGGAAACGCCGAGGTGACAAAACCGGTCTTGCCGTGGCGCACCAGTGCGGCGCAAAACAGCTCCAGCAGCAGGTCGCATTCTTTGCGTTCGCCGGTGGATTCAGACGGGTAATCCAGCACCAGCATCGCCGCGTCCGCTTCGGTGCGCAGGGCGCTGTCGAGCATGCGGTTCAACGCTTCGCCGTCACCCCAAATTGCAGTGGTGAAATCCAGCGGATTGACCAGGTTGGCGTAGCTGGGCAACACCTGCGCCAGTTCGTTGATTTGACCGGCATCGAGCTTGGGCAAGCTCAGGTCATTGCGTTCGGCATAGTCAGCAATCAGCCCGGCATCGCCGCCAGAACAGGCGAGCGCGATCAGGCTGTTGCCTGCTGGTAGCTTGCCGCACGCAGCAGCCTTGAGGGTTTCGACAAAACTCACCGGGCCACTGACGCGGATCACGCCCAGACGCGCAAACAGGCTGTCATACAGCGCATCGGAACCGGACAGCGAACTGGTGTGGCTGAGCGCCAGTTCGGCGCCGATCTGCGACACGCCGGTTTTCAGGGCGATGATCGGAATGCCCTTCTCCAACGCCTTGTGCGCGGCGCGGGCGAAACCCGGCACGTTTTTCAGGCCTTCGAGGTGCAAGCCGATGGCGGTGACGCGCGGTTCATCGAGCAGCACGTCCATCAATTCGGCGATGCCCAATTGCGCCTGATTACCGACCGACGCCATGTAGGCCACCGGCAGCGAGCGGTCGCTCATCGACAGGTTGTAGGCGAAGTTGCCGCTCTGGGTCAGGACGGCGACGCCCTTCTCCACCGGTTTGCCGCCATGGGCCACCGGCCACAACGCGGAGCTGTGCAGGTAATCGAGCAAGCCGTAGCAGTTAGGGCCGAGCAAGGCCATGCTGCCGGCCGCTTTCAGCAACTTCTGCTGCAAGGCCTGGCCTTCGGCGCCGGTTTCGGCAAACCCGGAGGCGTAGCAGATCGCGCCGCCCGCGCCTTTGGCGGCCAGTTCGGCCACGCAGGTCAGGGTCAGTTCACGGTTGGTGGCGATGAACACCGCGTCCGGGCCGCACGGCAGTTCGGCGATGCTGCGCACACACGGCACACCTTCAAGGCTTTCATGCTGCGGGTTCACCAGCCACATCTGCCCCTGGTAGCCACCTTCGGCGCAACGCTTGAGCGCGCGGGCCATGCTGCGGCCACCGACAAACGCCAGATGACGCGGCGCGAGCAGGCGTTTGAGGTTGTCACGAATCGTCTGCGACATAGAAATTCTCCGGGGCGATCAGCGCAGCAGCGGCCGCAGTAATTCGCGGGAAATGATGTGCCGCTGGATCTCCGAGGTGCCTTCCCAGACGCGCTCGATCCGGGCGTTACGCCAGATGCGTTCCACCGGGCATTCATCCATCAGGCCCATGCCGCCGAAAATCTGCACCGCTTCATCGGCGACTTTGCCGAGCACCTCACTGGCGAACAGCTTGGCCATGCCGGCCTCGCCATCGGTCATGGTGCCCTGGTCCATTTTCCAGGCGGTGTGCAGGGTCAGCAGTTCGGCCGCGCGGATCTGCGTGACCATGTCCGCGAGCTTGAACGAGATGCCCTGATAGGTGCCGATCGGCTGGCCGAACTGCTTTCGATCCGCCGCCCATTGCAGCGACACATCCAGCGCGCGTTGCGCCTGACCGACGCAGTTGGCGGCGACCATCACCCGCCCGGCGGTGAGCCAGGCGTTGGCCACGTCCCAGCCCTTGCCGACTTCGCCCAACACTTTGGAAGCCGGTACGCGGCAGTCGTCGAAGAACATTTCGAAGGTGTGATAACCGCGATTGCTCACGCATTTCGGACCACGGCGAATGGTCATGCCCGGCGTGTTGCGATCGACCAGGAACGAGGTCACGGCGTTACGCTTTTTGCCGTTGTGTTCGTAGGTGTCAGTGACGGCGAAGACGATGGCGAAATCGGCGTGGCCGGCGTGGCTGATGAAGTGCTTGCTGCCGTTGAGAATGAAGTCATCGCCCTCGCGCACGGCGCGGGTCTTGATCGCATTGGCGTCGGAGCCGGCGCCCGGTTCGGTCAGTGCGAAGCAATCAATCTTCTCGCCCTGAATGCACGGCAACAGGTAATCGTTGATCTGGTCGCCGGTGCAGGCCATGAGGATTTTCGACGGGCGAGCGACGAACACGTGCAGCGCCCAGGAAACCTTCGACAGCTCACGCTCGATCAGCGCCTGGGACAGGTAGTCCAGACCGCCACCGCCCACCTCCTCCGGCATGTTGAAGGCATAGAAACCGGCGGCGATGGCCTTGCCGCGAATCTGTGCCGCCAGCTCTGGGGAGACTTCGTCGGCACGGTCGACCGCTTCCTCATGAGGCAGCAGTTCCTTGGCGACAAAGCTGCGTACCGCGTCCACCAACATTTCTTGTTCTTGGGTCAGTTGGAAATTCATGGGGCTACCTGTTGTTCGTGTGCTGAAGGTGGTGTTCGGGCTTAGCGGCCGATGAAACGGGCCGGGCGTTTTTCAATGGAGGCGCGCAGGGCTTCGTTGCCGTCTTCGCTGCGACCGCACAGCAGGCCGGCGGCGAGCTCGGCTTGCAGTTGTTCGGGCAGGCTGCGCTGGGCGCCTTCACGCATGAGTTTTTTGGTCTGGGCAAACGCGAAGGTCGGGCCGTTGGCCAGGCGGGAGGCCAGTTCTGTGGTGACGTCGAGCAGTTGCTCATCGGCGCAGACTTCGCCGACCAGGCCTGCGGCCAACGCGCGATCGGCGCCCCACAACTCGTCAAGGAACAACAGGCGTTTGGCTTGTTCGGTACCGATCAGCCGTGGCAGGTGCCAACTGGCACCGGCGTCCGGCGAGTAGGCCATGCTGGTGTAGCCGGCCTTGAAGCGAGCTGATTGCGCAGCGATGCGCAGATCGCAGCACAAGGTCAGGTCCATCCCGGCGCCGACGGCGGTGCCGTTGATGGCGGCGATGGTGGGTTTTTCCAGGCTGTACAAACGGCTCATCAAGGCGTGAGCCGTTTCCGTCCAGCCGTAGGTTTCGAGGGCGCCACGGGCTTCAGCGTCGGCCCACTCGGCGAGGTCGGCGCCGGCGCAGAAGCTGCGACCGCTGCCGGTCAGGACCACCACTCGCACGGCGGGGTCGGCGCTGAAATCATCCAGCAACGCGTGGAGGTTTTTCAGGGTCGGAATGTCCAGCGCATTGCGCTGGGCGGTGCGATTGAGGGTGATCCAGGCAACGCCGGCTTCGACCTGACTGAGCAGAGAAGATTGAGTAGTCATGCGAATCCTCGAATTATTTTGATTGGTCTGAGGTGATGCGACTTGAGGCCATACTAAACGAGTGTTCAGTAAGGCGGCAATTGGTGGTGGAATCAGCTGTAACAGTTGAAAAATAAGTCTAACTAACTGTATTTGAAGGATTTATTCGACGAGACCAGAACGGCGAGGATTGCGCTGTTACAACTTCGAACAACTGCCTACAGGATGAGTCGTGCAGCGCATTGATCGTTCCCACGCTCCGCTGGGAATGCAGCCCATGACGCTCCGCGTCACTGGACGCAGAGCGTCCCTAGAGGCATTCCCACGCGGAGCGCGGGAACGATCAGTGGTTAGCTGGAGTAGTTACGCAGTCGGCAAGCTCGGTGCCAGCACCGCTTCGCGCTTGCGATGAATCAGGAAGTACGCGCCATAGCACAGCGCGATAAAGCCAAACCCCCAGTACAACGAAGGCCGTTGCGTTTCATCCAGCGCCAGGAATACGAACAACGAGCAGCACAACGCGATGCACGTCAGCGGCAGCAGCGGGAACCATGGCGCGCGGTATTTCAGATCGCTGAGCTTGCCGCCATCACGCAGATACGCCTTGCGGAATTTGTACTGGGCCAGCGCGATGACAATCCAGGTCACGGTGCCCGACATGCCGCTCACCGCCATCAACACCATGAACAGCGTGTCTGCCGCGACGAAGCTGGTCATCAGCGACACCAGCGCAAAACACAACGTGATGCTCAGTGCCCGCAGCGGTACGCCGCGCTTGCTCAACGGCGACAGGCTTTTCGGTGCCATGCCGGTTTTCGACATCGCCCACAGAATACGCGTCGAGGCATACAGGCCAGAGTTGCCCACCGACAGAATCGCCGTGAGGATCACGAAGTTCATCAGGTCGGCGGCGTACGGAATGCCGACCATGTCGAACACCTGAACGAACGGACTTTCCATCAACCCGGCCTGCTGCCACGGCACGATCGCCGACAACACCACGATCGCCAGCACATAGAAAATCAACACGCGAAACACCACGTTGCGCACCGCGCGCGGGATGCTTTTTTCCGGCTGATCGGTTTCGCCGGCAGCCACGCCCATGATCTCGCAGCCCTGGAAGGCGTAGACCACGGTCATCATTACCGCGAACACCGCCGACAGGCCGTTGGGGAACAGTGAATCGCCGATCAGATTGCTCATCATCGGCGCCGGTGCGCCGCTGGTCAGCGGGATCGCGCCGAAGATCACCAGCACGCCGACCACGATAAAGCCAAGAATCGCCGCCACCTTGATCCCGGAGAACCAGTATTCGGCCTCACCGAAGGCGCGAGTCGCCAGTGCGTTCAAACCGAACAGCACCACCACAAACAGCGCCGACCAATACCAGATCGGCACCGCCGGAAACCAGCGTGTCATCAACATGCCCGCTGCCGTGAACTCCAGGCCCACGGTGGTCGCCCAGCTCATCCAGTACACCCAGCCGATCATGAACCCGGTGGCCGGGCCGATGAACTTGGTGGCGTGGGTCTGAAACGAACCGGACACGGGCATTTGCACGGACAGTTCACCCAGGCAAACCATCACCAGGTACATCAGGAAACCGGCCACCAGATACGCCAGGATTGCTCCCACCGGCCCGCCCTGATTGATGGTCACACCGGAGCCCATGAACAGCCCGGTACCGATCACGCCGCCCAGCGACAACATGAAAATGTGCCGGCTCTTCAGGGCGCGGGTCAGTTGGATGCCTTTACGTTCGATAGATTCGCTCATGTGCGCACCTCAATAGTCAGCAAGGTGCGCGGCATGGCGCGAGGAAGGATCAGCTTTACGGCAGTTCATTATTATTATCTCCAATAAGCTTCGAAGACCGCGCTGTGGCGGTTGCCTCGATTATTGGAAGACCTTGTAAGGTCCCGTTGACCGTAAAGATCAAAGATGTAAAAAGTCGTAACGAACTTGTACGTCAGCTGCGCAAAAGGTCCGCCAGCGTCTGTTGCGCGTTGTGCAGTTGCGCCTGAACCTTCGGCGCCATGGCGCGCAATGCCGACTCGTCGTTGACCAGCGCGGCCTCCTCCAGGGCCCGCAACACATTGGCCAACGCGCGAAAGCCCAATGAATCGCTGCTGCCGGCCAGTCGATGGGCCAGCTGTGCGACTTCGGTGCAGTCGTCGGCTTCGATGGCTTCGGTGAGTGCTTCGCGATGCTGACTGATCGAGTCGAGCAGCACTCGCAACAAGCCCCGAAGTTTCTGTTCACCCAGCAACGTGCGATGGGTCTCTAGCAACGGCCAATCCATGGCCTCGTCATCCGGCTGTGGCGCGGATACCGGCAACTGCCCGGCCAACGCTTGTCGCAAGTTTTCGAGTTTCAGAGGCTTGGCGAGAATGCCATCCATCCCGGCATCCAGATAACCGCGCATCAAGGCCGGCTGTACGCTGGCGGTCAGGGCGAAGATGCGGGTGTGACGGTTCGGCCCGTTGTTGCGCCGGATCAGTTTGCACAGCTCGACGCCGCTGATACCCGGCAGGTGCACATCGAGCAGGATCAAATCAAAGGTCTGTTCGGCACATTGCGCCAGCGCCTGCTCGCCTTCTTCAGCGAGCCAGACCTGATGCCCGTCACGCTGCAACAAGCCGCTGACCACTTCGCGGTTCAGCGCCACATCCTCGACCACCAACACCTTCAACGCCTCACCCGGCGCGCTGCTCAGCGCACTCGCCGCCACGCCGATTGCAGGCTGCAACGTCAACTCGAACCAGAAACAACTGCCGCGCCCGACGTCACTGTCGACGCCAATTTGCCCGCCCAACTGCTCGACCAGATGTTTGCTGATCGCAAGGCCAAGCCCGGTGCCGCCGAAGCGTTGCGCCACTTCTTCGCTGGCCTGGGTGAAGCGCTCGAAGATCTTTGCCTGCATGGCAGGAGCGATGCCGATGCCGTTGTCCGTCACGCTCACGCGCACGTGTTGCCCGGTCTGTTTCGCAGCGTGAGCCAGCAGCGTTATCTCCACGTTGACGTCGCCGCCCTCAGTGAACTTGATCGCATTGGCCAGCAAGTTGCTCAGCACCTGACGCAGGAATTGTTCGGCGCCGTGATGGCGCTCGGCGACGTGCGGATCGATTCGACAGCGCAGCGTCGTGTCGTTGCTCAGCGCGCGCGGTTCCAGCAGTGTCAGCACTTCGTCGAGCAGTTGCCGGATTGAAAAGTCCACCGGTTCCGGGTGGCTGACGCCCTCTTCCAGTCGGGCGAAATACAGCACTTCGTTGAGAATCGACAGCAAGCCTTCGCCGGCCTTGTACAGCGCATCCAGACGTTTGCCGTCGCGCTCATCCAGACTCGCGCCGCGCAGCAGTTCGGCCATGCCGAGAATGCCGTTGAGCGGGGTGCGCAACTCGTGGCTCATGGTCGCCAGAAAACGCGACTTGGCAAGGTTGGCGGCCTCGGCTTCATCCTTGGCGCGCATCAGGCTGGCGGTGCGGCGTTCGACCAGCCTGAGCAACTCGTCGCGATTGTCTTGCAGGGCCAGCCGATCGGTTTCGCGACGGTCAATGTCGCTGAGAATCGCCCGGCGCATGTCGTCCAGTGCATGCGCCACGGTGTCGATTTCGTCTTGCTGAGCGTGGCGGCGCTTGTCCAGGTGCAGGGGCTCGTGCCAGTCACCGGCGGCGATGCGCCGGGCAAACTCGGCCATCACTTGCAGGTGCCGCGTGACCAAGCGGTAAAACAGCCCCGACAACGCCACCGCCAGACCGCACAGAAACACACTCATCCACAGCAGGCTGGTCAAACCGGTGGCGAACAGGCGCTGATGCACTGCGCCCAAATCGGTGCTGACTTCCAACTGCCCCAAGTGCCGTGAAGGCCCGGTCGGTGGCTGATAATCCAGTTCAAAACGCTCGATGCGCAACGGCCCGACCGGGTCCGAACTGCCGTGCAGCAGATCGAAATCGGGGCTGATCAGATGAACCCGCGCCACGTCGGAAAAGTCCACCAGCCCTCGCAGCTGAACGTTCAATTGTTCCTGGTTCAAGTCCCAAAGACTGCGCTCCAGACTGGCCAGGTAACCGGCCCGAATCAGCTCCATGCGCGAATCGATGTCGCGCATTTCGCGGCGGTATTCGAAGTACAGCTGCACGGTGCTCGCCAGCACGGTAAAGCACAGGCTGAACAACAGAATGAACAGCAACAGACGCCGTAACAGTCCACCGGGTCGGGCGCGGATCATTTCGAGTTCGCCGGCAGGTTGATCATGTCGCGGTACGTGACCTCGCTTTCGCTGAGTAAACGATCGACCTCCCCGGAATCGACCATGCGCTTCAATTGCGCGTCGATCTGCGGCATGCGCGTGGCCAAGGAGGATTTGCGCGAGACGGCCACTCGCAAATAGTCGACGCTCAAGGCATTGGGTAGCGCGACGATGTCTTGCGCGCCCGGCAGGTTCTCGACGTAAAGCTGCCCGGTGCGGCGTTCCGAGGTGATGAAATCGATGCGCCCGCGAATCAGTTTGCCGAAATTCTGGCCACTGTCAGACACCCATTCAATGTTCTGATGCTCGGCCACCAAGCGGTCGAAATCCACGCCGTAACTTTCGCCGAACAACAGCCCGCCGCGGTAATTTGCCAAGTCTTCCAGGCGCTCGAATTTCACCGGGCGCTGACGGTTGATGAATAACGCCACCTCCTCGCGCAACACCGGCACCGTCGAAAACACCATGCTCTGCTCGCGTTGCGCGGTGCTGTAGGCCAGCACCACATCGACCCGGCCTTCGGCGGCGTCGAGCAGGCAACGTTTCCAGTTGCCGAGCACGACGATGTCGACGTCGTAACCCAAACGCCCGAAGAGGTTTTTAACGACGCTGGGGGCGAGGCCGCGAACCTGTTTGCCGTCGCTCCAGGAAATCGGCGGATACACCGGGTAATCGCAGTAGCGAACTTTTTCCGCCGCCATCGTACCGTTCGCGACCAGCGCCAACAGCAGGCCAAACACCCGCCGCATGGTATTCAGGCCGCCACGCTGGCGGTGAACAGGTAACCGGCACCGTGAATGGTAATGATCAATTGCGGTTCGGCCGGGTCGTCGTGCAACTTGCGACGCAAGCGTCCGACCAGCACGTCGATGGAGCGATCATTGGGCACCCATTCGCGGTTGCGGATCTGATCCATCAGTTGATCGCGGCTCAAGGTGTGGCCGCTGTTGCGCAGGAACACGCTGAGCAACTGGTACTCGCCGTGGGTGAGCAGGGTTTCGGCGCCGGTCTGGTCGATCAACCGTCGACGGTCAGTGTCCAGCGCCCAGGCGGCGAATTGCTTGACCGGTTTGGCGATGGCCGCTGCAGGTTGCGGTGTCTGCGCGTGGCGAACCCGGCGTATCAGGTTTTTCGCCCGTGACACCAATTCGCGTGGGTTGAGCGGTTTGATCACGTAGTCATCGGCGCCGCATTCAAGGCCGACGATGCGGTCGATTTCGTCGTTGCGCCCGGTGATCAGAATGATCCCGACTTCCGAACGGACCCGCAGCTCCCGGGTCAGGGTCAGGCCGTCCTTGCCCGGCAGGCGGATATCGAGCATCACCAGGTCGACCGCCTGGCTCGCCAGGAAGGTTTCGGCCAGCTCCGCCGTGGCGGCGCAATGCACCTCATAACCCTCTTGGGACAAGTAGGCCTGCAGCAGTTCGCGTATCAGCGGATCGTCGTCGACGATCAATACCCGAGGAGTCATCGCATGGTGTCCCGCGTATGCCCGAAGGCGTGTTTCTTATTAGAGTGTTTTACTGCTTTGGCGCCAGAGAGTATCGACAGCTGAACGACCGATCAACAGCCCGTCGTCTGGACGCAAAACCGTTGCCGGCCGCCCGCCTGCAATCCGTCGACCCAGGCTTCGCAAATCTGGATGCCCTGTTCCGGGGTGAACGTACCGGGGTTGAGCCCCGACTCCAGCCACAAGCCGTCGAGCAATGCGCTGAGGCTGATGGCGGCCAGATCGGCGTCGAAGTTTTCCCAGCTTTCTTCCTGCGCCAATTCGGTCAGCACCTTGCGCAAAATGCCGCGGTACTCGCCATAGGAATGCTCGTGCGCAAGGTTGATCGACTCCGCCGTGCGTACCGCGCCCCAGAACGCCAGCCAGGCATCGATCAATTGCGGGTCGAGCAATTCGGCGGAAAACGAGCCCCGGAAGAACGCCGACAATCGCTCGCGAGCAGTCGGAGCCGCCTGCGCCATGGACTCGCGCAACAGGTTCATGACCCGACCGGTAATCGCCCGGTAGGCCTCGGCCACCAGTTCATCCTTGCCGGAATAGTGATGGCTGATCAGCCCGACCGAGACGCCCGCCTCGGCGGAAATCTTGCGGATCGAGGCACCCTGAAAACCATGGCGCTTGAGGCATACCAGCGTCGCCTCGATCAGATTGGCCTTGCGCAACTCCGGCTCCATGCGGGAAAAACGGGCTTCCTGACTCATGCGCGACACTCTCTGTGGATCAATCGTTGGGGATGCGGCTGGCTAAGCCGCGCGCTGAACGACTGTACAGCAAGAGGGTGGCAAGTCTCTAGTCGGTTGCAGGGTTCTGGGACCGTGTCGCGCCCATCGCGGGCAAGCCACGCTCCCACATTTGATCTGTGTGTTTTCATTGTTTGCGTCCAACACACAACCCTGTGGGAGCGAGCTTGCTCGCGATGGGGCCAGCCGATTAATACATGAACATCGGTCAATCCCGATAACCCGGTGCCACCCGATCAAGCAATCGCAACATCGCAGCCCAAGCCAATTGCATGGCGTCCGGGTCACTCAACTCGCCTTCCTCCAGCGGCCGGCCTGGGTCGTTGAACTGACGCTCGGTATATTCGCAAACCTCCGCCGGCGGCAACACCAACTCACCGGCAGCTTGCGCGGCGAGCTGAATTTCGCAAGCTTTCTCCAAGTAATACATACGCAAAAACGCCTGGCTGACGGTTTCACCCACGGTCAGCAAACCGTGGTTGCGCAGCATCAATACCGGTTTGTCGCCGAGGTCCTGCACCAAGCGCTGTTGCTCGCTCATGTCCAGCGCCACGCCTTCGTAGTCGTGGTAAGCGACCCGGCCATAAAACTCCATGGAAATCTGGTTCACCGGCAACAATCCGCACTTCAACGCAGCGACCGCACATCCGGATTTGGTATGAGTGTGCAGCACGCACTGCGCGTCTTCACGAGCCCCGTGAATCGCGCTGTGAATCACAAACCCCGCCGGGTTGACCGGGTACGGCGACGCCTCGACGGCCCGGCCATCGAGGCCGATTTTCACCAGATTGGACGCGGTAATTTCATCGAACATCAACCCGTACGGATTGATCAGGAAGTGATGCTCAGGCCCCGGTATGCGCACCGAGATGTGAGTGAAGATCAGATCGGTCATGCGAAAGTGCGCGATCAATCGATAACAGGCGGCCAACTCCTCGCGCAGGCGCTGCTCGGTGGCGCTGCGCTGAGAAAACGTGGCGATATCGTTCATTGTTTTAGTCTCCAGGCTGATCGGCTGCGCAGACAGTAAGGCTGGACGCCTTGAGGCGTCCAGCCGCGTGCGATTACTTGCTGGCCCAGGCGTTGAAGCGCTCCTCAAGTTCTTCGCCATGATCGACCCAGAACGCCACGTCCATCGACAGCGCGCCCTTCAGGTTTTGCGGCGCGGTGGGCACCCATTGCGCGAGTTGGCTATCGAGTTTGGCGGCCGCTTCGGTATTGGTCGGGCCGTAAGGAATCTGCTCGACGTACTTGACCTGAGCGTCCGGCTGATTGGCGAAGGCGATAAAGCGCTTGGCCTGATCGACATGTTTGGAGCCCTTGATGATCGCCCAGTAATCCATGCCATACAGGCTGCCCGGCCAGACCAGCCCGAGGTGACTGCCGCTTTGCGCGGCGGCGGCCACCCGTCCGCTGTAGGTTGAAGTCATTACCACATCCCCGGCGGTCAACCATTGCGCCGGTTGCGCGCCGGCCTCCCACCACTGGATGTAAGGCTTGAGTTCTGTGAGTTTGGTGAATGCACGGTCGACGCCTTGCGGAGTGTTCAGCACGGAATACACGTCCTCGACTTTCACGCCGTCGGCCAGCAAGGCGAATTCCAGGTTGTACACCGCGCGTTTACGCAGCCCGCGCTTGCCGGGGATTTTCTGCACGTCCCAGAAATCCGCCCATGACGTCGGGGCCTGCGCCAGCTTCTGCGTGTCGTAGGCAATCGCCACGCTCCACACCAGCGCCGCCGAACCGCACGCTTGTGCCGCATCGGGAATCAATTGCTCGACGCGGCCGAGTTTGCTCCAGTCGAGTTTCTCGTACATGCCCTCATCGCACCCGCGCATCAAGTCCGGGCCTTCGATCTGCACCACGTCCCAATCGGCATTGCCGGTGTCGACCATCACTTTGATCCGGGCCATCTCGCCGTTGTATTCGCTCTGGATCAGCTTGCTGTGATCCGCGACGCTGAACGGCTGGAAAAACGCCACATCCTGGGCTTTCTGGCCGGCACCGCCGTAACCCACCACGACCATGTCCGGGGCGGCCTGAGCGCTACCGAGCCCCATGGCGAGGGACAGGACCAAGGGATAAAAACCGTGCTTGAGCGTATTCGATTTCATCGGTGGTTCCTCTTGCAGGTGCCACGCGACCCACGCCGCCGTGACCCATTTTTATTGTTGTGAGGTTCGCCCCAGGTGCGGGCGCCAAATGAATCTACTGCGAGCACCAGTAAAAAAACAAGTTGATTTTTTACTGAAGGTAAATTTCTATAGGCAAATAATAACAACGCCGAAAACCCGGCCTTTCGGCTTCAGCCAGCCTGGAGTAACCGCACCATGCCGTCCTCTTCCGCCGCTTTTGCACACCTGTTCGAACCCTTGCAGTTGCGGGGCAAACGCCTGAAAAACCGCATCATGTCCAGCGGTCACGACACCTCGATGCCCACCGACAACCTGGTCAATGAGCAGCTGATCGCCTACCACACCGCACGAGCCGAAGGCGGTGTCGGGCTGATCGTGTTGCAAGTGGCCGGGGTGCATGACAGTGCGCGGTACACCTCGCACGTGCTGATGGCCACTGACGATGCCTGCATCGAGGGATATCGCAAAATCGCTGAGCGTTGCCATGCACATGGCACCGTGGTGCTGTCGCAGATCTTCCATCCGGGTCGGGAAATCATGGAGTCTAGCGATGGTCTGCTGGCGGTCGCCTACTCGGCTTCGGCGGTGCCTAACGAACGATTCCGGGTGATGCCGCGTGCGCTGGATCAGGCGATGATCGACGAGATTGTCGCCGGTTATGCCGCCGCCGCCCGGCGTTTGCATCAGGCCGGGATCGACGGAGTGGAAGTGGTCGCCAGCCATGGTTACCTGCCGGCGCAGTTCATCAACCCGCGGGTCAACCGTCGCACCGATGGCTACAACGGCGACCTGGAGCAGCGCCTGCGCTTTTTGCGCGAAGTGATTGCCGCCGTGCGCGCCAGCACCGATGAACACTTCATTATCGGTCTGCGCATCTCCGCCGATGAGCGCGATCCCGAGGGGCTGACTGAAGACGAGTCCTTGTCGGCCGTGCAATTGCTGCAACCGAGTTTGGATTACGTGCACATCGTCGCGGGCACCTCGGCATCCTTGGGTGGCGCGGTGCATATCGTGCCGCCGATGGCGATCGAGGCCGCGTATCTGGCGAAGGAAGCCGGAACGTTCAAGGCCGGCCTATCGATTCCGCTGTTCGTGACCGGGCGCATCAACCAGCCGCAGGAGGCCGAGTTGATTCTGTCCCGCGGTCAGGCCGACGTTTGCGGCATGACCCGCGCCCTGATCTGCGACCCGCAAATGCCCAACAAGACCGACACCGGCCACCTCGAAGATGTGCGCGCCTGCATCGCCTGCAATCAGGCGTGCATCGGCCACTTCCACAAAGGCTTGCCGATCTCCTGCATCCAGCACCCGGAAACCGGGCGCGAGCTGATTTTCGGCCAGCGGCAAATGACGGGGCAACGTAAACGCATCATGATCGCCGGCGGCGGCCCAGCCGGGATGAAAGCCGCTGCCGTGGCCGCTCAGCGCGGACATGACGTGACCCTTTACGAAGCCAGTTCGCAACTCGGCGGCCAGGTATTGCTCGCGCAACTGCTGCCCCGGCGCAGCGAATTCGGCGGCGCCAGCACCAACCTGCAACGTGAAATGGAACTGGCCGGCGTGCGCGTCGTGCGCAACACCCGCGTCGACCGCGCGCTGGTGGAACGCGAACGGCCGGACGTAGTGATCGTCGCCACCGGCGCCGAGCCGTACTGGCCAGCGTTCGAGCGCGGCGGCGAATTGCAGGTGGTCGACGCCTGGCAAGTGCTGCGCGAGGAAGTGCCAATCGGCCGCTCCGTGGTGGTGGTCGACTGGCGCTGCGACTGGATCGGCCCCGGCATCGCCGAACGCTTGGTACGCGCCGGGCATCAAGTGCAACTGGCGGTCAACGGCACCCATTGCGGGGAAAACCTGCCGCTGTACGTGCGCGATCAACTGGCCGGCGAACTGCACAAACTTGGCATCCCGATCACCCCCTACGCCCGCCTGTATGGCTGCGACGACAACACCGTCTACCTGCAACACACCGCCAGCGGCGAACCGATGATCTTCGAAAACATCGACACCCTGGTGCTCTGCCAGGGCCATCAACCGGTCGACACCCTCGGCGCAGAACTGCAAGGCCTGGTGGAGTTTCGACGCATCGGCGACTGCCTCGCCCCGCGTACCGCCGAAGAAGCCATTTACGAAGGTTTGAAAGTCGCCTGGGAGCTTTAAGGCTGTTTATACTCCGGGGTTTTGACAGATCCCGGTTTGGAGCACGCCATGAGCAACAGCAGCAAGATGCAGCCTGCCACCGGCGCGTCCACACCGGACAGCGCCAGCGCTGAGCCGCACTTCCTCGGCACGCGAATTCGTGGGTTGCGTAAACGCCGGGGCATGACCCTGGCCGAATTGGCGCAGATGAGCGAATTGACGGCGGGGTACATCAGCCAGCTCGAACGCAACCTCGCCTACCCTTCCATTCCGGCCCTGTTCAACATCGCCCGGAGTCTGGGCGTGACCATTCAATGGTTCTTTGCCAGCGAAACGCAAACGGCGCCGGAGGATGACGGCATCGTGGTGCGTAAAAACTCCCGGATGAGCGTGCATTACGAAGACGGCATCGTTGATCACCTGCTGACACCACAGCCGAATCGACAATTGGAAATGCTGCATTCGCGGTTTCCCCCTGGGACTTATAGCCAGCAGAGTTATAGCCATGAAGGGGAAGAAGCGGGGTATTTGCTGTCGGGGAGTTTTGAGTTGTGGGTCGGGGAGCGGCACTTTTTGCTGGGTGAAGGCGATAGTTTCAGCTTTTCCAGCCAGGAACCGCATCGGTATGGGAACCCTGGAGATGTGGATGCGGTAGTGATTTGGGTGGTGACGCCGCCGACGTTTTGAGAGGGGCTGAATAACACCCTCTCACCGTTGTTTCTGCTGGGTTGAATCACCAGCGGGCAGTATCAACGTTTGTTCCTCAGTCAGCGCCACATCGTTCTCATGCTCCGCTTGAGGCGCGGGCTTGGCAGGGACAAAACGGGCCACTAAACGCTTCACCGTCCTTTCAATCAGTGAAAGGAATCCAAAAATGATGAAGCCGAAGATCAGCCCGGTCACCAGAATGCTCAACGGATGTATTCCCGTGGCGTCAGGGCTGTCCAGCATGTAGTAAAAAGCCTGGAAACCAGCAGCCGCACAGGCCGCTACGGCTGCAGCCAGCTTCACTCCCAACCAAAACCGTTGCCATTTGTTCATGCACTCCCCCGCTATCCGGTGATTTGCTCTGTGTGCATGATAGCTAATGACGTGGAGGTGTCTTGTTTCTGTTGTCGTCAGGCATGCGCCTCACGATCTGGAACGTCCCGGGTTAGCCCTAGATATAAACGACATCTTCGCTCGGTACCCAATGCAGGATGCGGGCAAGATCATGCCACGGGTAGTGCTGGGGGTCCGCGCGAAGACAACTGCTCTCATGGGGGAATGGCAAGTTGGCTTCACTGGCTTTTTGCCCGCTGCCACAGGACGTACAGCGCAGATAGACACCACTCAAATACCAGTGACGGGAAAACTTCAATACTTGGTTATCTAGCCCTGTCAGTCTTGGCGGTGGGAGCTTTTCAGCCAACTCGAACTCGTCATTCATTGCGTGAACGTCCCCAGAATTGCGCCGCCAGCAGTTGAAGGCGCTCGGCCAGTTTGGCGACATGGGCAGCAGTCGTGTGGCTCTGGCTACTGGCAAGCACGTTACTTTGGGTGGCTTGACTGATACTTTTCAGGTTGCACTGGATACTGTCACCTACCGCGCTCTGCTCCTCCACGGCGGTGGCTATTTGCACACTCATGTCGCTTATTTCACCGACTCGTTGGGTGATCCCATCCAGCGCCCGGGCGGCAAACAGTGCCTGTTCAACACTGGTTTCGGCCTTGCTGTGGCTACGCTGCATCGCGACCACCGCATCCCCCGTGGAACGCCGTAAGGTATTGATGGTTCCCTGGATTTCTGCGGTGGATTGCTGGGTGCGCGTAGCCAGCCCGCGCACCTCGTCGGCGACCACGGCGAAACCACGCCCAGCCTCGCCGGCGCGAGCGGCCTCGATAGCGGCGTTGAGGGCGAGCAGGTTTGTCTGTTCGGCGATGCTTTGGATGACCTCGACTACACGGTTGATTTCCTGGCTATGTTGTTCCAGTTGATAAATCACTGCGCCGCTCTGTTGCACCTCGCTGGCGAGGCTGTCGATGTGCTGGCGGGTTTGCTCGACCAGTTGTCGACCTCGGTCGGTTTCTTGATTGGCCAGACTCGCGGCGCTGGCGGTGAGCTGAGCGTTGCGCGCCACTTCCTGCACACTGCTGGCCATCTGGGTTATGGCGCTGGACACCTGAGCAGTTTCCCCTTGCTGCTGTAGGGTCGCGCAGTTGTTGTTGTCCACTGCGGCGACGAGCTCTTCGGCTTCTTTGTTCAGCTGACGGGCCGAGTCGGCAATGCGGCCGACGACTGCCAGCGTCTCGGCTTCAAGCATTTTCAGGGTGAAATCGATCTGTCCAAATTGGTCGCTGCGGCCGCTGTAGAGCATTTGGCTTAGTGGGTTATCGGCGATATTTTTAGCTTTTCTGGCAAGGGCGTCCAAGGGGCGCAGGCTGTAGCGCAGCATGCCTGCGAGCAACAAACTAAGTAGTGGCGCAGCGATAACCACCATGTTCCAGGCGAGGGCACCGACCATGCCAAGGACGGTAAAACCGAGTAGGTTCAGCCCAGTGCCGGCGAGTGCTACGCGCATGCCGACAGACAGTCGTGACGGCGTCAGGTAGCGTATTTTTTTACCGTTGCGCAACTGTGCATAGAGATGTTCGGCGGCGACTACCAGTGCTTTCGGCGGGAGCGTTCGAACCGACTGGTACTCTACTATTTCACCATTGCGCTGCATCGGCGTGACGTAGGCGTTGACCCAGTAGTGGTCACCGTTTTTACAACGATTTTTTACAAGGCCCATCCACGAGCGTCCGGCCTTGAGGGTCTGCCACAGGTGTGCGAAGGCTTCTGGCGGCATATCCGGATGACGCACGATGTTGTGATTGACGCCGACCAACTCGGCCTCACTGAAACCGCTGATGTTGATGAAATCCGGATTGACGTATGTGAGGGCGCCCTTGGGGTTGGTAGTTGAAATAATGTTCGCATCGACGCTGAACTCGACAGCACGACCACTGACCGGAAGATTGATTTTCATTATTTGCCTCCTTAGCTGATGGATACCGCTGGGTGCCTGCTGTACTTACTGCAACGGGCACCCAAGCCCCTCGAAACTGTCTTCGCCGCTGAATAACCGTTGCATCTGCGCAGCCGGTCGTGCTCGGCTGAACCAGTAGCCTTGGCCGTAGTGGCAGCCTTCACTGATCACAAAGTCGAGTTGTGCCGGGCTCTCGATGCCCTCAGCCACCACTTCCAGGCCCAGGCTACAGCCGAGGCCGATGATCGCCTGGCTGATCGCGCTCTTTTTGTGGTCGTACGGGATGCCGCCGATGAAGCTTTTATCCAGCTTGAGGATGTGCAGCGGAAAGCGCGTGAGATAGCCAAGCGAGGAGTAACCGGTGCCAAAATCGTCCAGCGCCAACAACACGCCAAGGCTGGCCAATTCGTTCAGACAGGCCAATGTGTCCTCGTCGTCGTGCATCAGTTGGCTTTCAGTAATCTCCAGGATCAGGCTGGCGGGTGGCAGGCCGCTTTCTTGCAAGATGTCGATTAGCCGGAGGATGAAGTCGACTTGTTGCAATTGGAGGCTGGAGATGTTGACCGAACAACGCAGGCTTTCATGACCGGCCAGTTGCCAGAGGCGGGTCTGCTGACAGGCTTGGCGCAATACCCATTCGCCGACGGGGATGATTTCCCCCGACTCCTCCAGCGCCGGGATGAACTCCAGTGGTGAGATCAAGCGTTCGCCATGGCGCCACCGCAACAGCGCTTCGCCCCCTGACACGAGGGGTGCCCCTTGATCAAGACGATAGATCGGCTGGTAGTGCAGTTCGAATTCATTGTGTTTCAGCGCCTGGCCCAGAGCGGACTCCAACTCCAGATGGTGCTGTGCGGTGTCTTGCAACGCCTCGCTGTAGTGGGCGAACCGCGCCTTGCCGGCAGACTTGGCTCTGTAGAGGGCCAGGTCGGCGGCCTGGAGGACATCCAGCGCCTTGCCGTTATCATGTAATGGCGCGATCCCGATGCTGGCACTGACCACCAGGGTCCTACCGTCCATGTGCAGCGGTTGATGCAGGTTGTCGAGAATGCGCTGGGATATTTGCTCGGCGTCGCGGCCGCAAGTGAGTTCATGAAGCAATACGATGAATTCATCTCCACCGAAGCGGAATAGCTGATCACTGGGGCGCAGAGAGTCTCTCAAGCGCTGTGCCACTTCTACCAGCACTCGATCACCGACGTTGTGGCCAAGGCTATCGTTGATCAACTTGAAGCGGTCGAGGTCGATGAACAGCAGCGCCTCCTGGACACCTCCCTTGCGCTGTTTCATGAAAGTTTTCTGCATTTGCTCATCAAGGCGCGTTCGGTTGGCCAAGCCGGTCAGCGGGTCATGGTGGGCGGCATGTTTAAGGCGCTGCTCGGCATCCTTTTTTGCACTGATATCGGTCTGTGAACCGGCCATGCGCAGTTGGCCCGGCGTCGTCGCTTCGGCGACCCCACGCACCAGTACCCAAATATAGCCACCGTTGTTTTGGCGGATGCGGTACTCATGGTGAACAAAGGAAGTCTGCCCCTGTAAATGGGCATCGATGGCTTGGCGAAAATCCGGCAAGTCGTCCGGATGCACACGACCGAACCAACTGGCGCTACTCTCGCCGACGCTGTCGCGGCTGAGGCCGAGCATGTTGGCCCAGCGTTCGGAAACATACAGTCGATCCAGATCGACATGCCAATCCCAGATACCGTCGTTGGCACCGCGTAGCGCTCGGGCGAAGCGAGCCTCACTGTCCTCCAGAGCCTTGTGCTGGGCCGCACTGTAAGTGTCGATGGCCAGAGTCATGTCGAAAAAAACCGCTTTCAACAGACTTGAATAGAGCGTGGTGTTTTGGCAGTCGCCGAACACACTTGCAAGCATGTCGTTGAGGTATAGACGATAGGCGCCCAGATACCACTTCAACTCCAGGCCGACCTGCTGGTGGATCACACCGATGCGCAGACGGCCGTTGACGTACTCGTCATCGTAAGGCCCGCCCCACAAACACTGGTAATACTCGACCTGGCTGTGCTTCAGTCGGGCGGTGACGTCCGGTGCGCGAAGCAGCACAGACGGAGTAGGAAATTTCGCCAAGTGACCGTACAAATGATCAACGAAAGCCTGCTGAGCCGAGGCCATATGCGGGGCTGCTGCGCCGAGACGTTCGCCATCTTCGGCACTCCAGTCGAGAAAGCGGAAACGCTCGACGATCTCCTCGTGATCGAGACGGATGCGCCTGAGCAACTCCGTCAGATCTTGTGTCACCTTCATTCTCACTCCCCGGTGTTTGTACGGATGACTTTTTACTGACAAAAAAAAACGCCGTGACAACCAGTTCTTGACCAGAACTGGTTGTCACGGCGCTTCGTCTTCCAGGCCCATTGTCCTGCTCGGCAAAGCCGGCCCCCGCCTTGGGCGGAACCTACTAATGGCATATTTACATCATTCTGGGCTGTCTGACAATTTATCTAGCAATGCCTRCAATCGTCGTCGTAGCAACCCCAGTTCGCGAGATTTGAAGGCATGTCTTGTCTGCTCTAAAACCTCTGTAGCTTCGAGCAAAGCGGACTGTATCCGCCCGGTTGGTCCCAATTGCCCTTCACCGAGCCAGCGGCAAAACGGCGCGGCAGTGCAATTACCCGGCGCGCTCAGCACCTCGCAATCTGGCGCTATCTGAACCAAGAGAGGGCGCAATTGATCGGCTAGTTCACGATCATTGCAGATAACTCTGGCTGTCTGGTTGGACTCGTACATAACACATCATCCCCATAAGGTTGATGTGCTGTTTACAGCACTGTTCTTGTCATTTTATTGACTAAAATCAATGTTGTAGCCGTTGCTTTGGATTCTCTATTTACCCTGTGAAACTCATCACTCTTCATTCCATTCAGGGAGCCGGGAGGGGAGTCCGCGAAAGCACAAAGCCATGCTGGTCCAAAAAAGTAGGGGCCGGGATTTTTTCAGAAACACAGAAACGAAAAAGCCCTGAATAATCAGGGCTTTTTCGTATATGTAATGGCGGAGAGATAGGGATTCGAACCCTAGGTACCGGTGAAGGTACAACGGATTTCGAATCCGTCCCATTCGGCCACTCTGGCATCTCTCCAACGGCGCGCATCATAACAACACTTTCGCCGGAAGCGAACCCCCTTTTGCGATTTTTTTCCGTGCTATCAGATGCTTGCGTCGATTAAAGCGGTACGCCCAGACGATTGGCGACTTCTTCGTAGGCTTCGATGACGTCACCGAGGCCCTGACGGAAGCGGTCCTTGTCCATTTTCTTGCCGGTGGCCTTGTCCCACAGGCGGCAGCCGTCCGGGCTGAATTCGTCGCCCAGGACGATGGAGCCGTCGTGGAATACGCCGAATTCGAGTTTGAAGTCGACCAGCAGCAGGCCGGCGTCGTCGAACAGTTTGCTCAGGACTTCGTTGACCTTGAGCGACAGTTCTTTCATGCGAACCAGTTGCTCGGCGGTGCCCCAACCGAAAGCCACAACGTGGGATTCGTTGATGAACGGGTCGCCCTTGGCGTCGTCCTTCAGGAACAGTTCGAAAGTGTAAGGGTTGAGCTTCATGCCCTCTTCGACGCCCAGGCGCTTGACCAGGCTGCCGGCGGCGTAGTTACGCACGACGCACTCGACCGGGATCATGTCGAGTTTTTTCACCAGGCATTCGTTGTCGCCCAGCAGTTTGTCGAACTGGGTCGGCACGCCGGCGGCTTCGAGTTTCTGCATGATGAAGGCGTTGAACTTGTTGTTCACCATGCCTTTGCGGTCGAGCTGCTCGATGCGCTTGCCGTCGAACGCCGAGGTGTCGTTGCGAAACAGCAGGATCAAGCGGTTAGCGTCGTCGGTCTTGTAAACCGATTTGGCTTTGCCGCGGTAGAGTTCTTCACGTTTTTCCATGATGGGCTCCGCTTGCTAAGTAGGTGGGCTAGGCGATGTGTCGCCAGTCGAGCCCTGAATCTTGATCGGCCAGTTGCAGCCAGTCCGGGTCGCACCCGAGGGTGTCGACAAAACATTGCCGGGCCAGCTGCGGCAGGTTGTTCTTGCTGCTCAGATGGGCCAGGACCAGGTGTTGCAGGCCTTGCCAGCCCAACTCAGACACCAGGAATGCCGCCTGGTGGTTGTTCAAATGTCCCAGTTCACCGCCCACCCGCTGCTTGAGAAAGTACGGGTAGTGACCGCGAGCCAGCATGTCACGGCAATGGTTGGACTCGATCATCAACGCATCGAGGTCACGATAGCCGTCCAGCACCTTGTTGCAATACGAGCCCAGGTCGGTCAACAGGCCGAAGCGCCGCTCACCGTCACTGAAGACGTATTGCGTCGGTTCCTGTGCATCGTGGGCCACGGCAATGACGCCGATGCTCAGTGCGCCGATCTGCAGTTGCTCGCCGCCAGCCAGAAGGCCAGCCGGTTCAATTGGTTTGCGCATCCCGCGCAGGGTCCCGCGACTGAGGTAGACAGGCAGATTGTAGCGCCGAGACAGCAAACCCACGCCATGCACGTGGTCGGCATGTTCGTGGGTCACGAGTATCGCGCTCAACTGCGCCGGATTCACACCCAGGCGCAGCAGGCGTTTTTCGGTTTCTCTCAAGGAAAAACCACAATCCACCAGCACATACGTGTCATCGCTGGCTACCAGCGTGCCGTTCCCTTGGCTACCGCTGCCGAGAACGGCAAAACGCATGTGATCAGCCCAGTTTGTCCTGAATCTCACTCAACACTTTACGCGCCACGTCTGCCGGCGCCACGGTGTTGATGTTTTTCTCGACGGTGACCTGGACGTTTTCACCGACCTTGCTCAGGCGAACCTGATAACGCTCGGCACGGGCTTCAACTTCTTCCTTGCTCGGCGCGCTGCCGAACAGGCTGGCGAAGAAACCAGGCTTCTCGTCTTTCTTATCGGCTTTCTCGGACAGGTTGATGTAGTACAGGCCCAGGCTGCGGTTGATGTCTTCAACACGCCATTCGCCCTGTTCCAGCGCACGACCGACGCTCGACCAGGCACGATCCAGGTCTTTGCCGACGTTCAGCACCGGGTTACCGCTGCCGTCTTCGCTCAGGCTGACGCGACTTGGTGTATCGAAATCACGCGAAGCCAGCATCGAGACCGAACCACCCTTCTCCGAGATGCGGCTCATGCTGGCGAGCATGTCGTCGACCAGCGCCGCGTCCAGGCCGGTGTTGACCGAACGGTTGGTGAAGTCCACGTCGGCCGTGCTGCCGGCAGGACGCTCGGCGCTGACCACATAGACTTCACTGGTGTTGCGCTGCACGCCCGGCTCGATACGCACCCGCACGCGGGTTTGGCTTTCGGTGCTGACACCGGCTGCGCTCAGACGCTTGGCCATCGCGGCGGACAGTTCGTCGGAATGTTGCCAGGTGGTAGTAAATTCGCCGGTTTGTGGACGCTGTTCATCCAGACGGAAACCGTTGTCCTGGAAGAACTGCACTGCCACTGGCCAGACTTCAGCCGGCGGGTTCTGCGCCAGGATAGAGCGCGAATCGCCGGTTTTCTGCAAGGTGTAGGCACTGGCTTCGACAGAGGCCGACAACGGCTGCGGACGAGGAACAATGTATTCGCCCTTGACGGTGTCATCGGCCACGTTACGCGGGATCGGCAGCAGCGGATCCAAGCGTTTGGCGTCGGTGATATTCGGTGGCAATTGCATTGGTGCAGTCTGTTGCGCTTCCAGGTAATCGCTACCACGGTCACGGAAATAACCTTCCGGGCCCCAGACCCATCCACAGCCACTGGTGCTGGAGATAATCAAGGCAAGTGCGGAAAGTCCGGCCATTCGCTTCATGCGTTGTACTTCCTCAATTAAACCAGGACGCTGCACTGGCGCAGGGCCGTGCGAAGCGTTTCATGACAAGGTGCGCTCAGCCAGGTCAGCGGCAGGCGAATGCCTTCGTGCATCAGGCCCATCTCCACCAAAGCCCACTTCACCGGAATCGGGTTGGCTTCAATGAACAGGTCCTTGTGCAGCGGCATCAATTTTTCGTTGATAGCCCGTGCGGTTTCGGCGTCGCCCTTGAGCGCGGCCTCGCACAGGTCGGCCATTTCGCGCGGTGCGACGTTGGCGGTGACGGAGATGTTGCCCTTGCCGCCCATCAGGATCAGCTCGACAGCAGTCGGATCATCGCCGGACAGCACGATGAAGTCCTTGCTCACGCCATCAAGGATTGCCTTGGCACGCTTCAGGTCGCCGGTGGCTTCCTTGATACCAATGATATTCGGCACGGTAGACAGGCGAATCACGGTCTCGGCCTGCATGTCGCAGGAGGTGCGGCCTGGAACGTTATAGAGGATCTGTGGAATGTCGACCGCTTCAGCGATGTGCTTGAAGTGCAGGTACAAGCCTTCCTGGGTCGGCTTGTTGTAGTACGGAACGACCAGCAGGCAGGCGTCGGCGCCGGCTTCTTTGGCATTGCGGGTCAGTTCGACGGCTTCGCGGGTCGAATTGGCGCCGGTGCCGGCGATAACCGGAATGCGACCGTTGACCTGCTTGACCACTGCCTTGATGACAGCGATGTGTTCATCGACATCAAGGGTTGCCGACTCGCCGGTCGTACCGACCGCGACAATGGCATGAGTGCCGTTTTCAAGGTGGAAGTCCACGAGTTTGCTGAGGCTGTCCCAGTCAAGACGCCCTTGTGCATCCATGGGTGTGACCAGTGCCACCATACTGCCCGCAATCATGAAACCGCTCCTGCCGGAAAAAGAGAGCCGTAATGGTACTGGCGCCAAGATGCTTGCACAAGCAAAGTACTGCGCTGCCGCCATTCCCCTTGGCGTTGCTTTTCGCTACCCTTCAGACTTTGATCGGTACTGACTAAGGTCGTACGCCAGATTCCAGCCTCCAGTTACGACATCACAAGCCCCGATCCAGCGTTGCCGCCCCGCGCTCCTGCCACACTGGAGCATATTGCAACCTTGGGCCCGGGCCTTTTGAATTCGCATTCGCAGGCTCGTTCCCGGTAAAAACCCTCTTGGACGTATCGACCGCTCATCGCTTTAGGAATGCTGCATGTCCACCCCCACAGTTCGCGAACAATTCCTTGTCATCAGTGCCCTCGGCGCCAACCCCATGGAGCTGACTAACGTCCTGTGCCGCGCCAGCCATGAAAACCGCTGCGCCGTAGTCACGTCCCGCCTGACCCGTCATGGCGAGTGCAGTGCGTTGATCCTCGAGATCTCCGGTAGCTGGGACGCCCTGGCGCGCCTGGAAGGCAGTTTGCCGAGCCTCTCCAAAAAGCATGCGTTCACCGTCAACGTGGTGCGCAGCGCTGCCCTGGAGAACCGTCCTCAGGCCTTGCCTTACGTGGCTTATGTCAGCTCGGCCTATCGCTCGGACATCATTAACGAGCTGTGCCAATTCTTCATGGACCACAACGTCGAGCTGGAAAACCTGACCTGTGACACGTACCAGGCACCGCAAACCGGTGGCACCATGCTCAACGCCACGTTTACCGTAACCTTGCCGGCCGGCGTGCAGATCAGCTGGTTGCGCGATCAGTTCCTGGATTTCGCCGACGCGCTGAACCTGGATGCCCTGATCGAGCCGTGGCGCCCACAAAACCCAATGTAAGGAAGCTTTCATGGCCGTTGCCATCGACCAACCGGTTGCCGACTTCGAAGCACCCGCCACCAATGGGCAGACCGTCAGCCTCGCGGGCCTGAAAGGCAAGCAGGTGGTGATTTACTTCTATCCGAAGGACAGCACGCCGGGTTGCACCACTGAAGGCCAGGGCTTTCGCGATCAGCTTGAAGCGTTCAAAACGGCCAACACCGAAGTGTTCGGTGTGTCGCGTGACAGCCTCAAATCCCATGAAAACTTCAAGGCCAAGCAGGCGTTCACCTTCGAGCTGATCAGCGACAAGGAAGAAGCACTTTGCCAACTGTTTGACGTGATCAAACTGAAAAAGCTTTATGGCAAGGAGTACATGGGCGTTGATCGCAGCACGTTCCTGATCGACAAGGACGGCGTGCTGCGTCAGGAATGGCGCGGCGTAAAGGTGCCGGGGCATGTGGATGCCGTGCTGGCTGCTGCTCAAGCGCTGAACAAGGCCTGATTCATCTGGCGCCTGTTCCGACGCTATCGCGAGCAGGCTCACTCCTACATTAGTTGGCCGAGTTGTTTTGACTGACGCGATCTAATGTGGGAGCGAGCCGGCTCGCGAAGAGGCCATCAGCCTCACTAAAGAATTAAAGCAGCGGCGCGACTTCCGGCTCTTTGCGTGGCCACGCATCCAGCACGGCTTTGAACAGCGTCGCCAGCGGAATCGCGAAGAACACCCCCCAAAACCCCCACAACCCACCAAACAACAGCACCGCACAAATGATTGCAACCGGGTGCAGGTTGACCGCTTCCGAAAACAGCAACGGCACCAGCACGTTGCCGTCCAGCGTCTGGATAATCCCGTAGACCGCCATCAAGTAGATGAACTGATCACTCCAGCCCCACTGGAACAGGGCAATCAGCATGACCGGCACGGTCACCACCACGGCACCGACGTACGGCACCACCACCGACACGCCCACCAACAAGGCCAACAGCGCTGCGTAGTTCAGCCCAAGAACCACAAAACCGATGTAGGTCACGCCCCCGCAAATGAAAATCTCGATGACCTTGCCGCGAATGTAATTGGCGATTTGCCGGTTCATTTCGTGAGCGACGCGGGTGATCAGCGCCCGTTCACGGGGCAGGTAGCCCCGCACCCACTGGCCGATCATCTCCCGGTCCTTCAAGAAGAAGAACACCAGGATCGGCACCAGGACGAGGTAGATCATGATGTTGACCAGCAGCGGCAAACTCGACAGAGAGAACGTCAGCGCCCACTGGCCGAATTTGCCGATTTCGCCGCGCGCCACTTCAATGGCCCGCAACACCTGCTCATCGGACACCAGATGCGGATAGCGCTCGGGTAGCAGCAATAACAGCGACTGCCACTTGACGAGCATGCCGGGCAACTCGTTGAACAGCGTGATCAGTTGATGCCAGAGCAGCGGCACGACGACAACAATGAAAACCAGCAACACCCCCATGAACAGCGCAAAGACCAGCCCCACCGCCACGGCGCCGGGTATACGCAGACGTTCGAGGGTGACCACCAGACCTTGCATGAGATACGACAGCACCATCCCGGCGAGCACCGGCGCGAGCATGCCACCCAAGGTGAGGACAGCCGTGAATGCCAGAACCAGCAGCACGGCCAGCACCACGGCTTCTTCATCGGAAAAATAGCGCTGAATCCAGTCGCGTAACACCTTGAACATCGATATTCCTTAGAAACGAACGCAGCCGGTTTCAGGCTTTTTTTAACCAGTAGCGGTAAACACCCGCCTCATCTTCTTCGCGAAGCAGCGTATGACCGGCCAATCGGGCAAAGGTGCGAAAATCGCGCTGAGAACCCGCATCCGTGGCGATGACCTTGAGCACCGCGCCGCTGGCCAGGCGATTGAGCTCCATCTTGGCCTTGAGCAGCGGCAATGGACAATTCAGGCCGCTGGCGTCCAGTTCGGCGTCATGGGCTACTGTGTCAGTCATTGCTTCACTCCGGGTCTGGTGGTTGAGTTGCCTAGAATATCTGGTCGCAAGCCAAGTGTCCGGCTACAGTAAGGTCTTTGTCGACTAAGGCTTTGTGCATGACTTTTTTGCGCCCTACCCTGCTGACGCTCGCTTGCCTGCTCGCCTCACCGGGCTTTGCCGACGACCTGCCGTCACTCGGCGACGCCAGTTCTGCCATCGTCTCGCCGCAACAGGAATATCAGTTGGGCCGTGCCTGGCTGGCGCTGTTGCGCAGCCAGGTCGCGCAGCTCAACGACCCACAACTCAAGGATTACGTCGAATCCAGCGTTTACCGACTGGTGGAAACCAGCCAGGTCAATGACCGGCGCCTGGAGTTCATCCTGATCAACAGTCCACAGCTCAACGCCTTCGCGGCGCCCGGCGGGATTGTCGGGGTCAATGGCGGCTTGTTCCTCAATGCGCAGACCGAGGGCGAATACGCGTCAGTACTGGCTCACGAATTGGCTCACTTGTCGCAACGCCACTTTGCCCGTGGCGTTGAAGCCCAAAAGCGTATGCAGGTGCCGATGATGGCCGCCCTGCTGGCCGGGATCGTGATTGCGGCGGCCGGTGCTGGCGATGCGGGGATTGCGACCATTGCCGGTACGCAAGCGGCGGCGATTCAGGAACAGCGGCGTTTCTCGCGTCAGAATGAACAGGAAGCCGACCGGATCGGTATCCTCAATCTGGAAAAAGCCGGTTACGACCCACGCTCAATGCCGAGCATGTTCGAGCGCCTGGGGCGCCAATACCGCTATGACGCCAAGCCACCAGAATTTCTGCTGACTCACCCGGTTACCGAATCGCGGATCGCCGACACCCGCAACCGTGCCGAACAAGCCCCACAGGGCGGCATTGAAGACACGATGCGTTATCAGCTGATTCGTGCGCGGGTCCAGTTGATTTATGAAGAAACCCCTGGCCTGGGCGCCAAGCGCTTCCGTGCCTTGCTTGAGGAAAACCCGAAAAACGATGTCGCGCGCTACGGTTTGGCGATCGCACAAATCAAGGGTGGCCAGCTCAATGAAGCTCGGGAGAACCTCAAGCTGCTACTGGCAAAATCACCGAATGAGATCATCTACAATCTGGCGCAGGTCGATTTGGACATCACCAACAATCGACTGCCGGACGCTCAATCACGCGTCGACCGGATGCTCACGCAATACCCCGGCAACTACCCGCTGAATCAGATACGTGTCGATTTGCTGCTGAAACAGAACCGCACCGCCGATGCTGAGAAGGCCCTGGAAGGCCTGCTCAAGTCGCGCCCGGACGATCCGGATGTTTGGTATCAGGTGGCGGAGACTCGCGGCCTGTCGGGCAACATCATCGGCTTGCATCAGGCTCGCGCAGAGTACTTTGCGCTGGTTGGCGACTATCGCCAGGCCATTCAACAGCTCGATTTCGCCAAGCGTAAGGCCGGCAGCAACTTCCCGCTTTCTTCGCGTATCGATGCACGTCAACGCGAGCTGATGGAACAGGAGCGCATGATCAAGGACATGATGGGCTGACGCTCAGCAAAATCCAGGCACAAAAAAACCGCCTCTTTCGAGGCGGTTTTTTATTCAGTCGACAACCGGTTTATTCAGCCAGTTTGAAGGTGATGAAGCTGGCACGACCTTGACGCAGAACCCGCATCGATACCGAACGGTTCTTCGGCAGTGCCTTGGCAATCTCGGTGAACTCCTTACTGGAGCCGATGGCCTGGTTGTTCAGGTGAGTGATGATGTCACCCGGTTGCAAGCCAATCAGGGAGGCAGGGCCTTCCTGCACTTCCTTGATCACCACACCACCTTTGAGGTCGTAGGTTTTCTTCTGCTCATCAGACAGCTCGGCGACGGAAACACCCAAACGATTGCTGCTGATTTCAACGCCCGATTTAGGCGTTGCATCCAGCTCTTTGCCTTCGTCAGGAATCGCGCCAACCGTCAGCTCGACGTTTTTGCGCTTACCTTCGCGAATGACTTCAAGATTCGCCTTGGCGCCCGCCTTCAGCGCACCCACCAAGTGTGGCAGATCGGCCGACATGATGATCGGCTGACCGTTCATGCTCAGAATGACGTCACCGACTTGCAGACCACCCTTGGCCGCCGGGCCGTCATCCTGGATTTGAGCCACCAGCGCACCGGCCGGTTTCTCTAGACCAAACGACTCGGCCAGGTCCTTGTTCACTTCCTGAATCACCACACCCAACCAGCCTCGGCTGACTTTGCCGCCGTCTTTCAACTGGTTGGAAACATCCATCGCGACATCGATAGGGATCGCGAACGATACCCCCATGAAGCCCCCGGAGCGGGTGTAGATCTGCGAGTTGATCCCGACCACTTCGCCATTCAGGTTGAACAGCGGACCACCGGAGTTACCCGGGTTGATCGGCACGTCGGTCTGGATGAACGGCACATAGTTTTCGTTCGGCAGGCTGCGCCCGATGGCGCTGACGATGCCTTGGGTCACGGTGTGGTCGAAACCAAACGGCGAACCGATGGCGACAACCCACTGACCGGCTTTCAGGTCCTGGGATTTACCCAGTTTAAGGACCGGCAGGTCCTTGCCTTCGATTTTCAGCAGCGCCACGTCGGAGCGCGGATCAGTGCCGACCAGTTTGGCCTTCAGCTCACTGCGATCAGCCAGACGGACGAGGATTTCGTCGGCATCGGCGATCACATGGTTGTTGGTCAGAATGTAGCCATCAGGCGAGATGATGAAACCCGAGCCCAGAGACTGCGCCTCACGCTGGCGATCACCGCGAGGGGAGCGCGGCTGAGGCATGCCCCGCTCGAAGAACTCGCGAAGCGCTGGTGGCAGGCCTTCAAGGTCCGGCATTTGCCCGGACACTTTGCGGTCCGGCAGTTTCTGGGTGGTACTGATATTCACCACGGCAGGCGAGGCCTGCTCGACGAGCTGGGTGAAATCAGGCAACTCGACTGCTTGAACAGCAGCCGCCTGACCGAGGACCAACACGGTGGCAAAAATGGAAAGGTAAGACTTCAAGCGTGGTATCGACATACGGCTCCCGTTACGACGAGCATGGTTAAGCGATATGGAGCAAGGAACACCGGGAACAATACGCCGGTATTTTTGTTCCGGGAACAACAAAACAAGGCCAGAGCCGTGAGGCTCTGACCTATAGAAAAATTCTGGTTTGTTTGCAACTTGAAATGCTCACCAAACATTTCGAAATCGGCTCACTACTGGGTTGCAGTGGCATCGTTGCGCATGGAGAGCGCGATCCGTTCAGCTGTGCCAATCGGAATCTCACCGACCACGGTCACCATCATTTCGCCTTGAGGCGTGGTCAGGCGCCGGGATACAGCAACGGTTGGTCCCAATTGTGTGCGAGTGTCCGTCACAGTTGCGCCATTCAATGGCTCGAGAAATACCGAGAACCGCGCCAGACCGTCGTCATACATCAGGCTATTGACCTGGGTCTTGGTCTGCGGATCCTTTCTAGCACTGCTGCTGGTCAACTCGAAACCGGGTGGTAACCAGTCCGAATGCCAGACTTGAGCCACTTTAACGGCGGAAGCCTTGTCACTGTCAAAAGTGATGGCCTTACATTCGGCGCCGGGCTGTAAATCCTGGTCTGATGGCACTTCGGCGGTGTCCAGTTGCGTGAACTGGAATCGCTCCAGCAACTGCCCTTTGTCATTGAGTAGCAATGACTTGAGCGGCAGGCCGGTCTCTTTATCCAAATGAAGCTCAAAACCGTATCGGTGCTGATCACGTGGCGTCAGTGAAACAATCACCGCTGCACGACCAGCCACACGCGACTTGCCAATGACGGCAAGGTCATACCAATTCTTTAACTTTTGGGGATCCAGTGCACGAGCAGCGGAGTTGGGAGTATCCCCAAGTCCTGCTATCAGGGTGCCGCTAACGCATTGAGTATGCCCATCAATGCGTACGACTTCCTGTGCGGAGCCGTCAAGCTGGAGTAAACGCTCTCGGACTTTGCCATCCTGGACGCGATGCCAGATGTTATGGGTAGAAAAACTACCGTTACGCTCGTAAACGAATGTGCCGTGAAAGCTTTGCTGTTGCTCGGCCTGACCCAAGCGGGTCAACCAGTCCTGGGCTTCATCAGCGTGGGCTGGAACAACAATCCAGCCTGCGAGCAGAAGCGAAAGTAGAGGTATGGAGCGCATGATCCTCCTTAACGGTTTTCCAGGCTTGCTGCACGAGCATAAGGCAGCGCACTTTCAGTGCCTTTCAATGCAGCCTGTTGAGCATGTTGGCGCAAGTAGCTTGGCAGACGCTGATCGTGCCAGCCTGGCTGACCTTGCAATACGCCGTTGGCCATAGGGCCAGTGGCTTCCGAACTCTCATTGTAGCCTGCCAATACAGCTGGACCCTTGACCTGAGGAACGGCCAGACCCGGTTGATTGGATTGCTGAGCCAGTTCTACACCAGCGATCTCGTCCTGATTGTACAAACGAACGCCAGCCAGCACAGCAAGTGTTACCGATGCAGCGACTGCCAGACGACCCAGGCTGCGCCAAGGACCACGGGAAGCTTTTGCCGGCACGGCTTCATCGGCCAATGCAGCCGATACTGCCGCAGCGATATCCAGGCGTGGAAGCAACAAGTCCTTGTGCATGACTGCCCGAGCGATTTGGTAACGAGCCCAGGTTTCACGGGTTTCAACATCGTCAAAGGCATTCAGTACCCGACGCAATTCCAGTTCGTCCGCTTCGTTATCCATCACTGCGGACAGCGATTCCTGCAGGGCTTCACGACTCATGGCGTTCCTCTCTTGGCTATCGCCGCTGTCTCAGTTTTCCTGCAACAACGGCTGCAGGGCTTTATCGATGGCCTCCCGGGCGCGGAAAATCCGGGAGCGCACGGTACCCACCGGACACTGCATGACTGCCGCAATGTCCTCGTAACTCAGACCATCGAATTCACGTAAAGTTAATGCCGTACGTAAATCTTCTGGCAGTTGCTGGATGGTTCGATGGACGGTGCCTTCGATCTCATCCCGCAGCAACGCGCGTTCTGGCGACTCGAGATCCTTGAGGCCATGATCGCCATCGTAGAACTCTGCATCCTCGGAACTGACATCGCTATCCGGCGGCCGGCGGCCGCGTGAAACCAGATAGTTTTTCGCCGTGTTAATGGCGATGCGGTAAAGCCACGTGTAAAACGCGCTGTCCCCGCGAAAATTTCCAAGTGCACGGTATGCCTTGATAAAGGCTTCTTGTGCCACATCCTGGGCTTCATGGGTGTCGTGCACGAAACGCACGATCAACCCGAGAATTTTGTGCTGGTATTTCAGCACTAGCAGATCGAAAGCACGCTTGTCGCCGCGTTGAACGCGCTCGACCAGCTGCTGATCCTCTTCCTGGGTTAGCATGAACACTCCTCGATAAGCTCGGAGGAGGCTTGCATTACTAAACGACCGGACTTGCAAACATAGACTCGGGCTTTTCGCAAAAGTTCTCCCCCTCCAAGCAAGTTTCCTGCGCGCTCTGATTCGGCACGCACGAAAAACGCAGCGCGAGATTCCCCGGCTGCGCGAATAATCTTGTCATCGGATTCGCCGGCAAGGATCCAACCCGCAGATCCCGCACCTGAAGCCGACACTGTCCCTTGAATCAGGCAACCGTCTATTGATCTTGAGCCCTTGGCAAAAGTTCCAAATATTTATAACCAGACGGCACCGACATTGTGCAACCGTGAATAGAAAAATACTGTTAAATCGACGATACAGTCGTCTTGTCGTCGAACCGTTCAAAAAACCATCCGACGAAGCGTCAGGTTTTTCCCGTCACAGTAGTTTCACAATGCCATGTGTGCACGGGTATTGTGCCGCCCCACCCCTCTATATACTAGTGGGCTGTGTGGCCGCCCTGACTCGCCGTTACAGCAGTCTCGCGCCAACCCCGACCCGGGTCGCTTTGAGCGGAATCCTGAAATGAGCCAACAGTTTCAACACGATGTTCTGGTCATTGGCAGCGGTGCTGCCGGTTTGAGCCTTGCGCTGACCTTGCCTGGTCATTTGCGCATTGCGGTACTGAGCAAAGGCGACCTCGCCAACGGCTCGACATTCTGGGCCCAGGGCGGCGTTGCAGCCGTTCTGGATGACTCCGATACCGTCGAGTCCCACGTCGATGACACCCTCAACGCCGGCGGTGGCCTGTGCCATGAAGACGCTGTGCGTTTTACCGTCGAGCACAGTAAAGAGGCGATCCAATGGTTGATCGACCAAGGCGTGCCCTTTACCCGCGATGAACAATCCGGCACCGAAGACGGCGGCTTCGAGTTTCACCTGACCCGCGAGGGTGGCCACAGCCATCGGCGCATTATTCATGCTGCGGATGCAACGGGTGCTGCGATATTCAGAACACTACTGGCCCAAGCCAGGCAACGCCCGAACATCGAATTGCTGGAACAGCGGGTCGCGGTGGACCTGATCACCGAAAAACGCCTCGGCCTTGAGGGCGACCGCTGCCTCGGCGCCTATGTCCTCAATCGCGGGACCGGCGAAGTCGATACCTACGGCGCACGCTTCGTCATACTCGCCTCCGGCGGCGCGGCCAAAGTCTACCTGTATACCAGCAACCCCGACGGAGCCTGCGGCGACGGCATCGCCATGGCCTGGCGCTCTGGCTGCCGGGTGGCGAACCTGGAATTCAACCAGTTTCACCCCACCTGCCTTTACCATCCGCAGGCAAAAAGCTTCTTGGTCACCGAGGCCCTGCGCGGCGAAGGTGCGCACTTGAAGCTGCCCAATGGCGATCGCTTCATGCAACGCTTCGACCCGCGCGCAGAACTGGCACCACGGGACATCGTGGCCCGGGCCATCGACCATGAAATGAAGCGCCTGGGTGTCGATTGTGTCTATCTGGACATCAGCCACAAGCCCGAAGCGTTCATCAAGACCCACTTCCCGACGGTATACGAACGCTGCCTCGAGTTTTCCATCGACATCACCAAGCAACCGATTCCGGTAGTGCCAGCGGCGCACTACACCTGTGGCGGCGTGATGGTTGATCAAAACGGTCGCACCGACGTACCGGGGCTGTATGCCATTGGCGAAACCAGTTTTACCGGACTGCACGGCGCCAACCGCATGGCCAGCAACTCGTTGCTGGAGTGCTTCGTTTATGCCCGTTCGGCGGCAGCGGACATTCTTGAGCAGTTGCCGCACGTGTCGATTCCAGTCGCCCTGCCCATTTGGGATGCGAGCCAGGTGACCGATTCCGATGAAGACGTGATCATCGCGCACAACTGGGATGAACTGCGGCGATTCATGTGGGACTACGTCGGCATCGTGCGCACCAACAAGCGCTTGCAACGAGCCCAGCACCGTGTGCAGCTATTGCTGGACGAAATTGACGAGTTCTACAGCAACTACAAGGTCAGCCGTGATTTGATCGAATTGCGTAACCTGGCTCAGGTAGCGGAACTGATGATCCAGTCAGCCATGGCGCGCAAGGAAAGCCGCGGGCTGCATTACACCCTCGACTACCCCAACATGCTCCCGGTTGCCCTGGACACTATTCTGGTGCCGCCCACCTACGCCGACTGAACGTGAGGCGAACCCGCAGGCGTCGGTGCACATCCGCCGCCTGCGAGTCGCGGGGTACGCAGATCGACCTGATCCGCCGTTCGCCGCGCAGGCGAAACCGCAGCACCACGATCAAAGGCAGCGCCAGGCTGTCCGGGCGCAACTGCACGGCTTGCCAACCCGCGGCCCGATTCCACAATTGCCAGCCATCGGCGACCCGGCGCAAGCCGCAGAAGGCCTGTGGGTGTTTGAGCAAGATCTGTCTGGGTAACACCCAAAAACCGTGAGCCGCGCACAGCGCAATGCCGAGCAGGCTGGCCCAGGCCGGTATGGATAGAAGAATCAACGAACCCAGCGCGAACAGCTGGGCCACACCATACGCCGCCAGCAACTGCCGAGAGGCATGCCAGCGGCATTCGAACATATTACTTGGGCTGGACACGGTCCAGGATCATGCGAACCATGCGCTGAAGCTCTGGATCTTCCGATTCGGCGCGCTCCATGAACCAGCCGAACATGTCCTGATCTTCGCATTCGAGCAGCCGGACGTAACAGGCACGATCTACTTCGTTGAGGTGCGCATAAACTTCTTTCACAAACGGCACCAGCAACACGTCCAACTCAAGCATGCCGCGGCGGCTGTGCCAGTAGAGGCGATTCAGTTCAACATCTTCGACCATGGAGCGCTCCTCAAATAGGCGGCAAGTATACAGCCCCGGACAGTGTCGAACAGTCGGCTTTGGTCGGGCACCACCTCCTTTTGTGAACTACCCATTTCCAGGGCGCCACCTTATGATGTCCCCCAGACTCTTTACCCTGCGATGACTCATGGCCGATTCTGCTTTTTTCTGCACCCTGTCTCACGAAGGCGTTCTCGCGGTCCGCGGCGTGGATGCTGGTAAATTCCTGCAAGGCCAATTGACCTGCAACCTCAACTACTTAAGCGATACCCAGGCCAGCCTTGGCGCACGCTGCACGCAAAAAGGCCGGATGCAGTCGAGTTTCCGCATCCTGCTGGAAAGCGACGGCGTTGTGCTGGCCATGGCTACCGAACTG